>REEF01000595.1 GCA_007695205.1 Planctomycetaceae bacterium | reverse complement strand
TTGAAGGCCTACGAGCAGGCCGGCGCTGCGCATCCGGAATCCGTCGTGGCGAAGAACGGCCGGGCGGAAGTGCTCAAAGCAATGGGCCGCTACGACGAGGCGCGCGATGCATACCAGATTATTCGCGAGCAATATCCTGAGAATCGGTTTGCAAGAAACGGACTTGCATCTGTTTTGGTTGAGCTAGGAGAACTGGATCAGGCTTGGGCACTAGTGAATCTGCCAAAACCGATCACACAGGATGATTGGATCGATGAGCACACGCGCGGAATGATCCTTGTTTGCAGAGGTCAAGTGATCGATGCTGCGGAGTTGTTCCGACGCGGCTTGGACCAATGCCCATTTCAACAGTCGGGGAAGTACTTTCGTACCGCACTCACGGCAACGTTACTTCGACTCGATCAATGGGATGCGGTCACCAAACTCTTGGAAGAGGAACATGCGCCAGAACTGATGGAGCCGGTACGAGCTTTATGGATCTGGTTTTGGGGGCGCCGAGGTGATACCTACGAGGCAACTCGATACTTGCAACGCGGTGCTTTGCCCGCATCCTTGGTCGCCCATGAGTTGTTTAGCGAACTGGAATGTCGCTTTGTTTTTTGTCAACGAGGTCATCGCGACGATGACTGGCTGTTGCGACAGCAGTTACGCTTCCAGAGCGAATGTCTCAAGTTGTCACTTTGAGAAGGCTCTTCGCTCCCTGGCTGCGTCGCGCCTCGCACAGGCGAGCCCGTGCATGACGTTATTCCCGGCGGAACTCCAGTAATCCAGACCTGGCATGAACGGCCGATCGACACAGTTTAGGCGACAGGTTGGGTTGCTTCGATTGAAAAAAAGTGCGCCCGCTTGGCTCATGATTGGGAACGCACGCGAGCGCCCAGCACCTCGGCCAGCAGGTTGCGGTCGCACGCGGAAAAGCCGACGTGGCTGTGCTGGCGGAATCCTTCGGCGTACTGCCATCCGGATTGGCCGCTGATGCGAGCCACCTCGGCGCCCGATTGCCGCATGCTCTCCAGATAATCGTCCAGTCCCTGGGTTTCGTCCAACCACTGGCGCTGGCTTTCATGGCAGCCCAACATCTTCAGCTTCGTATCCATCTGGTCGGTGATGTCGACCACCAAATCCGGCTGGACCAGCGTCCGCATTCCGTCACGGTTCAGGTGAGGCTGCGCGTGGTACAGGTAAACGTCCTGGTCCGTCGGTTCGCAGGGCGGGTCGCTGCGATAGTGCTTCATCGCCCTACTGAAACAGGCGGTGATGACCAGACGCGCCGTGTTGGTGTGATCCTCCATGTAATCGTTCAGCGATGGCAACAACACAATCGATGGCCGGATCTCGCGGACGATCGCCGTCATCTTTCGCAAGAGACGATCCTCGTAAAAGATCATCAGGTCATCAGCGATCGGCGGATGCAAAACGGCACCGATCACCTGAGCCGAACGCTGGGCCTCGTTGAAACGGATGCGGGTGATTTCCGCTTCGCTCAACTCGTTACTGTCCAGATTGCTGCGGGACAGATTCATCATATGCGGTTCGAAACCCGCTTGGACCAGCAGCGCCAGCGTCCCGGCCATGTTGAATTCAATGTCGTCCGGGTGCGCAGCGACGGCGAAGACAGCCCGCGTGTCAGTCACGATGTTTCCCTCCGAGGCATCTGAGGACCGTGGAATTGGTAGTAGGTACAGGCGATGCGGCCGTTGTACAACTTGCGGCGGCGATCGGCTAGCCGGCCCAGCCGTTTTTCGAGGTCGGGATACGACGTCAGGATGTACCAGGACCACGTGTCCAACCGGCCCAGCACGCGGCTCATCGATGAATACAATTGATCGGTTTCTTCGTCATCGCCCAAACGCTCGCCGTACGGTGGGTTGGCGATCAGAATCCCGTGCGTGTCGCGGCTGGCCAATTGCTCGAAGGGCTGTTGCTGAAAATGGATCAGCGACGCCACACCCGCTCGGTCCGCATTGGATCGAGCCAGTCGCAACGCTGCCGGATCGATGTCCGTGCCGATGATCCCCGGCTGGAAGTCCGGTTGCACCAGGTCGCGGGCTTCCTGACGCGCGGCGTCCCACAAGCGGGCCGGGATCTGCGCCCAGGAATCGGCGGCAAACCCCCGGTTCAAGCCCGGCGCCAGATTGCGGCCGATCAACGCCGCCTCGATGGCGATCGTGCCACTACCACAGAAGGGATCGATCAACCGCCGCCCGGGCTTCCAGAAGCTTAACATGACCAGCGCTGCCGCCATCGTCTCTTTCAGCGGCGCCGAACCGGCCAGCGTTCGATATCCCCGTTTGTGCAGGCTTGGCCCCGTGGTGTCGATGCACAGCGTCGCCACGTTATTGCGGAGGATCACTTCGATGGTGTAGCGCGGGCCCGTTTCGCTCAATCGTCCGGACTTAACGGCCGACCCGCCACGTCGATAGGCGGTCAATAGCCGCTGGACGATGGCCTTTTTCACACTTCGCTGACACGCCGGGACGCTCGACAGGCGGCTGCGGATGCTGCGACCGTTCACCGGAAAATCGGCATCGACCGGCAGCCACTGCTCCCAGGGAACCTGGCCGGTCTGGTCGAACAACTGGTCGAAATCCTCCGCAGGAAACTCGGCCACGCGGATCAGGATACGATCGGCCGTTCGCAACCACAGATTCGCTCGACAGATCGCGCCCAGATCGCCGCGAAACACGACGTGGCCCGGCTGGCTGCCTTTGGCCTCGTAGCCCAATGCCTGTAATTCTCGAATCGTAATGGCTTCCAGCCCGAACGCGGTTGCGGCAATAAGATCGATCGAGGTCATTCCGGGTAGCCAGTGAAGGATGGGGACTCTAAAATGGCCGCTCGAAGATCGGTGGCCGCCACAGGGCGGCGGACCAAGCAATCGAGTCGAGGGCGTTCATGTTCTTCAGTTTCGACGGGATCGACGGCACGGGCAAGTCCACTCAAATGGATCTTTTTGCGCAGTTCCTGCGCGACGGCGGCCATGACGTGCTGACCTGCCGCGATCCCGGCGGCACGATGCTGGGCGAACGGTTACGAGAAATCCTGCTGCACAAAGCCGAGATCCCTTTGGGGGGGCGAGCCGAGATGCTGCTGTATATGGCCTCCCGAGCCCAATTGGTGGAAGAGGTGATCCAACCGGCCCTGAGACAAGAACGCGAGGTGGTCTGCGACCGGTTCCTGCTGGCCAACGTCGTTTACCAGGGACACGCGGGCGGTCTGCAGGTCTCTGAATTGTGGCAAGTCGGCCGAGTGGCCACCGGCGGAACTCAACCGGATCTGACGTTTGTGCTGGATATGCCGGTCGACGCAGCGGCACAACGGATCACCGGCCAGCTCGATCGGATGGAATCGCGCGGCCTGGATTATATGGATCGAGTTCGCCGCGGGTTTTTGGCCGAGGCGGCACGACGCGACGATGTCGTGGTGATCGATGCCGATCGAGAGATCGCCGAGATCCATGACCAGATCCGAACCATCGTCCAAGCACGCTGGCCGCAGGCCTTTGCTACGGAAGTTCAGGAGGACCGCCGATGAGTTGGGGAGAGATCCAGGGACACGATCAGGTGATCGACCAGTTTCGCCGAGCGATCGCCAACAACCGACTGGCCAGTACGTTCCTGTTCATCGGACCGCCAGGGATTGGCAAACGCACGTTCGCCCAGCGATTGGCCAAAGCCATGCTCTGCGAATCATCCCGGTCCGATGTTTTGGAACCCTGCGGCCATTGCAGCGCGTGCCAGCAGGTCGACGCGCGGACGCATCCGGATCTGGAGGTGGTTAGCAAGCCCAAAGACCGCAGCTACATTCCGCTGGAATTGTTCATCGGCGACCGAGAACACCGCATGCGCGAAGGGCTGTGCTTCCGCATGTCGATGAAGTCCTTTCGAGGCGGTTACAAGATCGGGATCATCGAGGACGCGGACTTCTTGAGGCAGGAAGGCGCCAACTGCCTGCTGAAAACGCTGGAAGAACCACCGCCTCGTACGCTGCTGATCCTGATCGGGACCAGCGAGCAGCGGCAGTTGCCCACCATTCGGTCCCGATCCCAAATCATCCGCTTCCGACCACTGGACGAGTCCCTGGTGGCGGATCTGCTCGTCGAACACGACATGATCGGCGACCCACGCCAAGCGGCGCGACTGGCGGCGCTCAGCGGCGGCAGCTTGCAGCGTGCGTTGGAACTGGATGACGCTGCTTTGGACGAGTTCCGGCAATCGCTGCTGGACCAGCTTAGTTTGGCTGACTGGGATTCTGTCAAATTCAGTAAGGAATTGGCGGCATTCGTCGATGGGGCGGGCAAAGATCCGTCCGCCAAACGCGAACGGATCGTCCAGGTGATGGGCATGGCCGGCGAGTTCTATCGCCAGATGATGCGTTCGTGCAGTGGCGTGCCCATCGAAGGCGATCGGCCCATGCACCAAGCCGTCGCGGCCGCCCTGAACGCCTGGCCCGGGGACGCAGAAACCGCTGCGGCCTGCCTGGAACGCTGCTTGGATGCTCAGAATCAGGTCCAGGCCAACGCCAATCAGGCCACCTTGCTGGAATGCTGGCTGGACGATCTAGCCACCACCACCCGATCCGCCAGCCCGTTGGCCCCGAGCTGGCTGTAGGCATCGGTTGTCCTTATCCCGTATGATTCGTAACCCGCAGACCTGGCGTGTTCAGTTTGTTTGATTCTTCCATGAACTGGTGATCTGGGGCGCGAAAATCCTCCAGTGGTTGGATCAGCCACTCAAATCGCGAAGCGATGTCATGCAATAGCCATGGGTGCGAACCCAAGGTGGACTTAGGATGCCCATCTGGTCGAAATCGACCGCAAGTGCGCAGATCAATTGATCTTGGTGGCAGCCATGCTCTCGACCACTTGATCGACCAGGCCATAGTCGCGGGCTTCTTCGGAGGTCATGAAGCGATCCCGGTCCGTATCCTTCTCGATCTTCTCCAGCGAATGGCCGGTATGCTTCAGCAGGATCTCGTTCATCCGCTGCTTGATTCGCTGCAGTTCTCGGGCATGGATCATGATCTCTTCGGTCGTGCCTTGCATACCAGCCAGCGGTTGATGGATCATGATACGAGCGTTGGGCAGCGCGAAACGCTTGCCCTTCGTTCCGGCCGTCAACAAAACAGCGCCCATCGACGCCGCCTGGCCGATGCAGTAGGTTGCCACATCACAACTGACGAATTGCATCGTGTCGTAGATTGCCATCCCGGCCGTGACGCTGCCGCCTGGCGAATTGATGTAGACATGGATATCCGACTTGGGATCATCCGATTGGAGGAACAGCAACTGAGCGACGATCGCGTTGGATACTTCGTCGTTGATTCCCGAGCCCAGGAAGATAATCCGATCTTTCAGCAATCGGCTGTAAATATCGTAGGCGCGTTCTTCCCGGCCACTTTTCTCGACAACAATGGGGATTAACGGCATATCAGCTCTCGCTCCGTTTGAATTCGGCTCAGTTGATTCGGCTCAGTCTTCCGCATCTTCCGCGTCGGCGGGGACTTCCGGTTTCGTCAGGATCTCGTCGACCAACCCGTACGCTTTCGCTTCCTGGGCGCTCAGGAAAAAATCGCGATCGGTGTCCTTGGCCAGTTGTTCTATGGGTTTTTCGGTGTGGCGAGCCAGGATTTCATTCAGCATTTCACGATTTCGAAAGATCTCGCGAGCCTGGATCTCGATATCGCTGATCTGGCCCCCGACCCCACCGTACGGCTGATGCAGCATCACGCGGGAATGGGGCAGTGCGAAACGTTTTCCCTTCGTGCCACCCGCCAGCAAGACCGCAGCGCCGCTGGCCGCCTGACCGACACAGTAGGTGGCCACCGGGCAGGTCAGCACCTGCATCGTGTCGTAAATCGCCAAGGTCGCGACGACATCGCCCCCGGGCGAGTTGAGATAGAAATGAATATCCTTCCGCCGATTCTCGCTCTGTAAATACAGCAATTTCATCACGACTTCGTTCGCATTGCCCGTATAGATTTCGCCTTGCAGGAAGACGATTCGATTTTCCAGCAGCAGGTCGCCCAGCGTCAATTGCCGCTGTCGCTGGTACGACTGGTACGAATAGGCGTCGAACATGGGAAACGGATGCTGTCCGCTCATAGTTATTTCAGTCCTTGGAAAACAGTGGCGTGGACGGAGCGGGCCGCCAGCCCAAAAACATCATTCGCAAGCAGCAGCCGTCGTCGTCGCGATACAGGAACCGTCGAATCACGAAGGCAACTTCTTGCTGGCTTCTTCCCCGTGTTTGGCTTCGGGGATCGCCGAGGCGTCCCGGCGTCTCACCAGAGAATAGTCGATGGCGGTCACATCGTCGGACGGGCCGCCACGTCGCATCACTTCCTCCGGCGTATCGATCACCGTGGCGTGGGAAACGATTTTGTCGATCACTTTGCGTTCCAGGATCTGATTCCGCAAAGCGTCCAAATCACCCCGCTTTTCCAGGCGAGCACGAACCCGGCGAGGCGGAATGCCTTCCTGTTCCGCAATCCGCTGGATCTCTACATCGTAATCCTGCTCCTCGACATCGATCTTCTCTTCTTCGGCGATCCGTTCCAGGATGAAGTGTTCTTTCAGAGCCCTCGCTGTATGCTCCAGGATGTTTTGCTGCAACTGATTGGCGTGCGCCTGAATCATTTCGTTGGAATAACCACTGGATTGCAGTTCCAAAACGGTCCGACGTAGCTCGCGACGCGATTGTCGCTCCAAAAGCGAAGGTGGAAGGTCCCAGGTCGCTGTGTCCGTCAAACTGCGCGTGATTTGATCGCGTACCGACTGGTTGGAGCGGTAATCCTGCTGCCTCGCAATCGAATTGGCGACCAAATCCCTCAGTTCTGCTTCACTTTTGAAACCACCAACTTCTTCCAAAAAGGATGCCGTCAGTTTAGGAAGCTCGACGCGTTCAATCTTCTGCACGTGGAAAATCACCCGCACCGTCTGTCCGGCCAGCGAACTGTCCGACGTAGTACTGCTTAACGTGACTTCCGTCTCGCGACGCTCACCCGCTGCCGCACCGCCGACCACACCGCTAAAATCGTCGATCTTCGCATCCCTCAAACTCAGCACGGGCTTTAGCGAAACTCGTATCGGATCGCTGCGAGAAACAACGCGTTCGCCCAGGACCGTCTCCAGCTCGAGCGTCACCATATCGCCCATTTCCGCTGGCCCGTCCTGCTCGACTACCTTGCCGAACTTGTGCAGCAGGGAACTCAACTGCCTATCGATGTCCTCGTCGGTGATCTCGTGAACCGGTTTTTCCAGTGTCAACCCACGCCACTCAGGCAGTTCAAATTCGGGACGCACCTCCAGATCGAACTCGAACGTCAACGGACCGTCGTCGGGAAAGACGACGGCATTCAGATCAATGTCCGGTTCGCTGATCGGCGAAAACTGATGCTCGTCGCTCAACTGAGTCATGCTATCCATCAACAGCTTGGCTTTCACCTGCTCGCTGACATGCTCTTTGAAGCGGCTGACCACCAATTGTCTGGGGGCTTTTCCCGGCCGAAAGCCGGGAACTTCGGCCTTGGGCAGCAGTTCGTCGTACTGCTCGTCCAGATAGCGATCGACATCCTCCCGAGAGACCGTGACCGTCAGATGCCGTTGGCAGGAACTCGGAGAATCCACCTTCACCTCAAGGGTCAGCGGCTCCTTCAACGCCTCCGACGATTCGTCAAGAATCTCTTCCGAGGTGGGGTCTTCCGTACCTAATACTTCGTTGTTTTCCGTTTCCGTCATGATTGGTGTATCTCTGCTCGCAGCAAGAACCGACGTGGAAAAGTAAAAAAGAGCGGGTGATGGGATTCGAACCCACGACAACAACGTTGGCAACGTTGTGCTCTGCCAACTGAGCTACACCCGCACTTGGCATTCGAACGTCGAATTGTCGCCGCAGGAAACTTCGTTCCCGGCAGCTTGATGGAAATTATAGATTTCTTGACCGACCTTGCAATAGGGCTCTGGCACGAAGTGCAAAAAATGGCTCAAACCTTCTGCTCGTTTGCACTTAGGTGTTGCCCAGCGTCTTCGACCAAGCTAGACTGGTAGAGGTTTTCCCTCCAAAAGTCATCATCCCACGGCAAATCTATGGAAACTCCGATGGACGCAAAACTGGTCGTCGTCGGCAGCCAAATCACGCCGAAAGAAATCAAACTGCGATTGCCGGTCGTCATCGGTCGGGGACGGCAGGCCAGCTTGGTGCTGCCTCATCCCCTGGTCAGCCGTAGGCATTGTGAAATCGTGGAGCATCAGGGTTTTTTGTTGGTTCGCGATCTCGGCTCGCTGAACGGGACCTTCGTGGACCAACATCGAATCCAGCAGGAAATCCTGCCTCCCGGTGGTCTCTTGACCCTGGGGACGATCACCTTTCGGGCTGTGTACGAGGCGACGGATGCGAATCGTTTTCCAGTATCAGACGGTTCGACGCAGGCAGCCGAACGATCAGCATCGCCAGATAGTGAAGGAACGCCCGATACGGAGGACCTGTCCGATCTGGCTCCGCAGCGTGAAGACGACGGCGAAGTCCAGGCGTTTTTGCGGGACGTCGACTGACGGTGATGGCCGTCGCTCTAAGCACCCGGCCAGGTGTTTTTTTTGGTGGAATCGACGGAAGGGGTCGGGAGTCGTTT
>REEF01000852.1 GCA_007695205.1 Planctomycetaceae bacterium | reverse complement strand
TCCCGTCGGTGATGTAGCTCAGTTCGCCGATCAACGGCCGCGAGTCGCTGCTGGTGACTGTCTTGTTCAATGCCAGATTGGTCGTTCCGGCCGGGACCATCAGCTCGGGCAGATCACCCTCCTCCGGCGGCTTCTCCAGGCCGGGAAACAACAGCATCAGCACATCCGGCGGCGTACCCACCAGGACTTCTTCCGGCATCTCGGTCTTCAGCGGAACTTTGTCTTCTTCGGCCTGGCCCACGGTGACCAGAGAGCAAAGGATCGCCAGAATCGTGACTGTACGTAGCATCAAAAAACCTCCTCGTTATACTTAGGGAACCATGACACGCTATGTATTCTTTCTGCTGTTGTTGACCGCCACCGTCATCGCCGCCAGCCTGCGCTGGCCGCAACTGGACGCCCGTCCGATGCATGCGGACGAAGCCGTGCAAGCTCGACGATTTCGCGACCTGTGGATCGATCATCGGTACCGATACGATCCGTACGAATTCCACGGCCCGACGCTCGCCTACGCCACGCTGCCATCGGTCTGGTGGCAGGGCGTCGATACGTTTGCCGAGACCACCGCCGCCACCTATCGTATTGTACCAGCGATCTTTGGCGTCTGCTTGGTCCTGCTGCTGTTTTTTCTGAGCGACGCCCTGGGACGTTCGGCGACGGTGGCTGCGGCGTTGCTCGCGGCCGTCTCGCCCGCCATGGTATTCTACAGCCGCTACTACATTCACGAAACACTACTGCTGTTTTTCAGTCTGGCCGCAATGGCAGCCCTATGGCGGTACGTGCGTTCGGGAAAGCTGGCTTGGTGCCTGGCGGCCGGCGTGGCCGCCGGTTTGATGCAAGCCACCAAAGAAACCGCCGTACTGTCGTTCGCGGCTGCCGGTGCGGCGACGGTCGGCGTCGAGTTGCTGCGTCGCTGGCGAGGCGAAGATTCCCCGTTGCCGCATCCGATCCCCTGGTGGCATCTGGCCGCCGCCCTGGCGGTCGCCCTGGTGACGGCCATGACGCTGTTCACCTCGTTCGGAGCCCATCCCCGAGGGATCCTCGATTCGGTGCTGACGTATCTGCCATGGATCGGTCGAGCTGGTGGAGCATCGCCGCACATCTGGCCGTGGTACTTCTATTTTCATCGCCTGGCTTGGTGGCAGGTGGGCGACGGACCTCGCTTCTCCGAAGGGCTGATCCTGCTGTTGGCCGCCGTCGGGCTGGGTTTCGCCCTGCTAAGCCGTCTACCGAACGTGGATCGTACCTCTCGAATGGCCGTTGGTTGGCTGAGCTGCTACACCCTGGCGTTGGCGGCAATTTACACGATCATTCCGTACAAGACCCCTTGGTGCCTGATGCAGTTTTTGATCGGCTTGATCCTGCTGGCCGGCTACGGAACCGCCAGGATCATCGCGGTGACGCCGACGATGGCGGTGAAGAGCCTCGTGGGCATCGTCCTGCTAGGACTGGCTGGTCAACTGAGCTGGCAAGCGTATCGAGCCGCCTTGGTGCTGCCTGCCGATCCTCGCAATCCTTACGTGTACGCCCAGGCGACGCCCGATATCGAGCGGCTGGCGGATGACGTGCGGCAACTGACCGAAGCCTTTACCGACGGGCCGCAGACCACGATCCTGGTCATCTACGATGGGCCCTTCTATTGGCCGTTGCCCTGGTACTTGCGAGCCCAGCAGCGAGTCGGCTATTGGACGCACATGCCGGACGATGCTCGAGCGGCCATTGTGATCAGTTCGCCGACCTACGACGCCGACTTGACCTCGCAGTTGGACGACACCCATCTGATGACCGGCTACTACGCCAATCGCCCCCAGGAACTTGTCCAATTATGGGTCCGTATGGACGTCTGGGAAGCCCACCTAAGAAACCTCGGTCGCCTCTAACAATTCGCTTGCCGTTCCACCGTCAGGCGGTTAGAGTTTTCAGTTGCAAGATGCATGCACCGTGCGCATCTTTGTAGAACGGAATTCGCTCCGTTCCGAACGGAATGAATTCCGTTCTACTTTGGTTGCGGCCGGCGGCCGCTTTAGGAGAACGATGGTGAACGTCGTGAGACAAACAGCGTGTATCGGCACCCGATTCCGGAACGTGGCCGCCTCGGCCGGTGATCGTGTCTGCGTGTTCGATCAACAGAAACTGTCCTTTGCTGAATTGGACCAGCGGTCCGACAGCGTCGCCGCAGCGCTGGCGGCCGCCGGAATCCAGCCGGGTGAGCGGGTTGGGCTCTTGTGTCCCAACGGCGCTGACTTCGTCACCGCGTACTTGGGCATCCTCAAGAGCGGGGCAACGGTGGTGCCGCTGAATCTGTTACTCAATCCCCGCGAGATGGCCTATATCCTGTCCGATAGCGGCGCTGGCGGTTTGATCCATCACGCGGCTTTTGACCAGGCGGCGGATCAAGCCACCCAAGGCCTCGATTATCGAATCCGCGTTCGCATCGGCGACGATGCGATCCCAGGCATGGTCCGCTTGTCCGATCTCTGGCAGCAGACCTCCGATCCCATCCCCGCGCCGGATCTGGATATCCACCAGGCGGTCGCGGTGATCCTGTACACATCGGGCACCACCGGGCGGCCGAAAGGCGCGATGCTGACCCACGCCAACCTGATCTCCAATGCGGCCAGTGTGATCGAGGTGATGGAGATCACGGCCGATGACCGGATGTTGGTGGTGCTGCCCATGTTTCACGCGTTCGCCGGAACAGCGGGCTTGCTGACCTCGTTGCTGTCCGGCTGCGGTATCGTCTCGGTGCCGCGTTTCGAGCCGCGACTGGTCAGCCAGGCGATCGCCGATCATGGGGCGACGATCTTTCTGGGTGTGCCTAGCATGTACGCCGTGCTGCTGCGACTGGACGACGCCGCGATCGCCCAATGGCGGACGATTCGCTTGGGAGTCAGTGGCGGTGCTGCGATGCCGCTGGCGGTCATGGCCGCTTTCGAAGATCGGTTCGCCATCCCGGTGGTCGAAGGGGATGGTCCTACCGAATGCGGCCCCGTGACCTGTGTCAACCCTCCCACAGGGCTTCGCAAGCCGGGCTCGGTCGGTCCTCCCGTGCCCGGCGTCCAGATGAAGATCCTGGACGAGCAGGGGCAACCGGTACCGGACGGGACGATGGGCGAAGTTTGCGTGCGAGGCCCCAGCGTGATGAAAGGATATTTCAACCAGCCCGAAGCGACTCGTGAGGCATTCTTCGGCCAGTGGTTCCGCACCGGGGATCTGGGCACTCGTGATTCCGACGGATACTTCTACCTGGTCGACCGGCTGAAAGATCTGATCATCGTCAACGGGATGAATGTATACCCACGAGCGATCGAGGAGGTGCTGTACCAGCACGAGTGGGTCGCCGAGGCGGCGGTGGTGGGCGATCCGGACCCACGTCATGGCGAGGTGCCGGTCGCCCATGTGGTCCTGAAGCCGGAGGCCGAAGCAGAAGCGAATCAGGCTCCGGAACGATTGCGTCAGTGGTGCCGCGAGCGATTGGGACGGCACGAGATCCCACGCCGCTTTCATTTGCAGCCGGCGTTGCCCAAGAACGCGGCGGGGAAGATTCTCAAGCGAGAATTGCGACGAACGGGCGAACACGAACGCGGCGTCATCACGCCCCCCAACGCCTCGGAATCAGAATCGTCGTAATCGCCGTAATCTCCGTCACGGTTCGGCAATGCAGATCAGATGGTCGTGGGTGCGTAGGAACAGTTGGTCGCCGACGATGGCGGGCGAGGCATCGATGGGCTGGTCCAAGCGATTGGTCGCCAGCACTTCCAGCGTCGCCTTGTTCTCGACGACCAACGTGGTGCCCTCTCGGCTGGTGAAATAGATCCGTCCGTTGGCTGCGACCGGCGAAGCGTACATGTTCTGCAAGCCCGGCATGCGGACGTTGCCGGCCAGGGTCTTACCCGTCTTGGGATCGACGCTTGTCAGGATCGCCGTGTTCGACTTGGTGAAGTACAGCAAGTCCCCGTACAGGATGGGCGAAGGTACGTAGGGCGTATCCCGAGTCAACCGCCAGACGACTTGCTGGCGATCATTGGTGACGTCGCCTTGGGAATCCAACCGTACCGCGACGGCCGCGTTGCCGCCATGACCGCTCATGCAGATCACCAGATCTTCATGGATCACGGGCATGGGGATCACGTTGGTGGTCAGCCCACCACACTGCCAAATGATGTCACCCGTTTCCAGATCATAGCTGGTGATCCGTCGGGTGGCCGGAACGATCAACTGCTGACGGCCCTGGTACGAGACGACTCGCGGCGTGACCCAACTGGTGACCTCGTCCCGCTCCACGCGCCAACGGGTCTGACCGGTCGCGGGGTCCAACACCACCAAGAACGATTCGCCTTCGTGGTCCCAGTTGACGATCAGCGCGTCGCCGTGGATGACCGGTGAGGTCCCCTCGCCCCACCCGCGACGCGTGATCATGTTGCCCAGGTCGCGTTTCCACAGCAGATTCCCATCCAGGTCGTAGCAGAACAAGCCTCGCGAACCGAACGATACGAACAGACGCTGGCCATCGGTTGTGGGCGAAGCGGATGCGTACGTGTTGGTCCCGTGTCGGCCTTCGTGCGGCAGGTCTTCGCATGCGATCTGTTGCCACACGATTCGACCTGTCTCGCGGTCCAGGCAATCGATTCGAAATTGGTAGAATTGGGTAGGTCGTCGCGTCATGTAGCCGCCGGGCGGTTCTTGCTCGGGCGGGTCCAATCGGTCGACTTGTCGCGAGGTGGCCTGGGCACTGACGAGGAAGATCTGGTCGCCCCAGACGATCGGCGTCGCATGCCCCTCGCCCGCCACCGGGACTTGCCACTTGATATTCGTCTGCCGGTCCCAGCTTATCGGCGGTGACCCGTGCGGCGCCGTCCCGTCAGCCAACGGGCCTCGCCATTGATGCCATTGATGCAGTCGCTGGCTGGAGAAATCCTCGGCCTGGCCGATGGCCGAGATCAAACAGAAGGTGAAGCACAGGCATAATCGTGTCATCGAAATCATCCTCGAAGAATTGAAAAAATAATCGGGCCATCCTCAATCACCTCGCAGCGCGGCCAGCAACGGCGCACGCAACGTGGTGCGAACCGAGGTCAGGCTGGACAACACCCCGGTCAACAGGATCACGGCCAACGTGATGGTCAGATCAAACAGGGGTACCGAGGCGCCGCCCAAGATCACATAGGGGACGATGGCGACCATCGCGGCGATCAGACCGCTGAGCAACCCGCCGATCAACAGGGCGATGTTCTCTTGCAGCACCATCCCCGCCAATCGTGCGCGTCGGAACCCGGCAGCTCGCATCAACGCCAGCTCGCTTCGCCGTTCGACCACGTTGCGAATCTGCACCGTGGCCAGCCCGAACGTGCCCAGCAGCAGGCCCAGTGCTCCCAGCGTCTGGAAGGTGCTCAGGTAGGTGTTCTGGACGGCCAGCAAGCTGGCCAGTCGACGCGCGGCCGACGTGACGCCGAACCCGAAATCACCCAACCGGTCCTCCAGCACCGCCGTGACCTGTTCCTGCTGATCTTGATCCGTCCGAATCAGGAACATTTGGTATCCGGCCACGTCAGGAAAGGCCTCCAAAAAATCCGGTTCGTAGATCATCAGGCTGCCTTGCAGGATGCACGTATTGAGCAACCCGACGACCTGGAAACGGACTGGCGGACCGGCCTCGTATTGGATTTCAAACTGCTCGCCGACGCCCCCGTACAATTGCAGGCTGTACATGGCCGTGTTCTGATCCAGGATCACCGCGATCGCGTCATCGTCACGTTCCGATCGCAACAGACGCCATGGGTTGGCCTGCTGGTCCGATGTCTGGGCCGCACTGCTGACCCAGCCAAACGATGGGATCTCGGGATCGTCGAAATGATCGATCATCGCAGACGGAATTCCCAGAACTTGAGGTTGCGAGGGTCGGTACAGGTTCGTGCAGTCGGCATCATCGCCCATTTGGACGCGCAACGCGATGGTGGCCGTATCCTGGAGTGCGACCGCCTGGTCGCCCAACAGGGCGTCCCGACCTTCGTCGGTGTTCAAATTCTCGAAGATCGGCTGGTCGCTGTCGGCCATCAACTGGAACCCGCCGGTGCCTCGATCCGTCGGTTCGGCCCGAAAGGCGCCCATGGCGATGATCAGGAAGCTGGCGACCGCCATCAACCCGATGGTCATCGCACTGCGAGTCGGATTGCGCGCGGCGTTGCGTGCGGCCAGCGCCGAAAGCGAGAATCTGTTGCCACCACGCGTCTGCCAACCGCCGGCACGCAGATAACCGCGAATCGCGATCAGCAGGGCGGCCAGCACCGCGGCGCCCGAAGCGACGAACGAGGCCGCTTGGGCTTCACCACCACTGGTGGCCGCGTTGGCGGCGAATCCCAACGAAACGACCAACAAAACCGGCGAAACGATCCACCAACGTTGACGACGTTGATACCGGATCGCCGAGTCATCCGACGCTCGACCCGCCAGCAAACTGCGGACTGCCATGCGGCGCATGAAACGCAAGCTGACGGCGATGGTCGCCGCACACACCAACACCCCGCTCAGGTAACCGACCACCAAGGTTCTGCCCGTCACGTACATCTGCAGAAACGGTGTGGTGATGGCGTCCACCCACCATGTCTGCAGCCCGGTGATCATCAACCAAGCATAACCCGCCCCGGCCGCAACGCCCAGCAACCCGCCGACAGCCGCGACCAGACTGCCTTCGGTGATCAGCAGGCCGGTCGTGCGTCGCCGCGAGAATCCCACCGCCATCAGCGTCCCGATCCCGGCGGCTCGTTGCTCGATCGCCAATCGGAACAACAGCATGACCAGGATCAGTGCAGCTAGGATGACCAGCATGCTGAGCGCCAAAAACAGCACATCAAACGGCGTCGTCCCAGCCGCAGCGTCCAGGCTGCGCTGCCGAATCGGCTGGAACTCGAACCCCAACTGGTCTTTGACGGGTCGTAGGGCTCCGGCCATTTCGGCCTGTAACTGGTCCATCCAGTCCGCTTCCGCCTGGCTATCCGGCTGCAGGTCCGGCGGCGCCGGGATCCGAAGCGAGGTGATGTCTCCGAAACGACTGCCCCACAAGCGGTTGGAATCGGCTAATGAGACGAACGCTTTGGGGGTCGTGCGATGCTTTTGCCAATAGTCATCGTCCTGCGATCGGACTCGGCCAAAATCAACCGGGAAGGGTGCCTCCCAAGACTCGATCGAATCCTGGTCAGTCACGCCTTCCACCTCGGGTGTCAGATCGGGATCGTTGACCAGCGTCGGCCGCTGGTCGAATCGAGCTGCACGACGGCGAGTGTAGGGTGAGATCGGATCGGTCAGCGGCGCGATGGTGTGCAACGTGAATTCGGACGTCGCTTCGTCCAAGCGACCATGAGTCGCCTCGGGGCGGTAGTACTGCAGTTGGATGCGATCCCCGATCTGGACTCCCAGGTCGTCGGCAGCCCAACGGTTCAGCGCGATCTGGCCTTCGTCCAGTTGTATCGGCTGGTTCTGCGAATCGACCAGGGGCCCCAGCGTTGGATGAGCATCGATCCCCGAGACCAACGAGTAGGGGATGGCTTCTGCGTCGGGATGGTCCGGCGAGAGGATCGAATTGGCCACATAGGTCGAAACGGCTTGCGGGTTTCGCGGCGCCAACACTTGTTGCAGGACTTCGGCCATCAACGGTTCCAACAACATCCGGTTGGTTGTGACGTGAAAGTAGTCGAAAATCACCTGCTCAATGTCACTGTCCGCCTCTTGGAACGTACGTCGCACTCGCTGGACCTGGAGTCCGAAGTCCTCCAGCGTCGGTTCCAGGAGCGAGCCGAGATCGACAGCGTTCGCAGCGGTCGACGAGTCTGTCGAAATCCCATGGCCGCCGACCATCAGGCAATTGACGCGGTCGTACTGTTCCAAGGCGAATTGGAGTGTTTCCAGCGCGACGTAAGCGTTGCGAGGCGCCGCTTGGCTGGTCGATAGACTGAATCGCCCCAAGCTTTGATCCGGGATGATCGCCACCACCTGCAGACCGACGACCGTGCGGATACGATCTTCCTTCTCGCCCAGCGCGCTTTCGGCCGGCACTTCGGTGGACTTCGGCAGTCGCAACAGCAACCGATCATCGACCTGGACCCTCAGTTCCGACGCCAGCGTCGCGTTCAGGACAATTTGGTCCGGGCCCGGCAGTGGATCAGGGCGAGCGGCGGGATCGCCCAGCAGCCAGAAGTCTTCATCGGCGCCGATCACCATCACCCCGGTCGAACGCGAGACCGGATCCAGGTTTTGGGTCTGGACGGTCGCTCGCGGGAACAGCAACGCTGGCACGGCCGAATCGTACTGCTCCTGGAAGGACGCTTGGCTGGCCAGCGACTGGGCCAACTCCTGGCGAAAGAAGCGGTTGGAAACCAGCACCTGGTCGATGTCCCCCAGCCGATCAAGCGCCAGCGTCCGCAGGCTGCCGCGAACCGAATCGCCCACGATCAAGGCACCCGTCAGCACCGCCGTGGCCGCCGCCACCCCCAACGCAACCGCCACGTTCATCCGCCGATGATGGAACAGACTGCGAACCACCAATCGCCACCATGTCATCTTACTTCCTCCCGTGCGAAAACCGTAGCAGGCACACTCCGTGTGCCGTCCGCAGTTTACGGCACACGGAGTGTGCCTA
>REEF01001035.1 GCA_007695205.1 Planctomycetaceae bacterium | reverse complement strand
CCATGTAGCAAGCAGACCGTCGTCTTGGTTGACCACCACGCCACTGGGTGGCCTTCCCCGTCCAACGCCCGCCACCGGCAATCCGCATCATCTCGCACAATCGAACGCCGTTCGTTGCCGCGCGACATCACGTGATCGTGGGCACCTGGGTATTCCATCCGCAGAGGTTGAGCCATCATGGGACAGGATACCGGGATGAAAATGCCCTGTCGACGCTAATGGCTAATGAAGCTCTGACCCCAAACAACGTAAGCTTGTGGAAGAACCATAAGCACCGGGTCACGAAGTTCTTGACGGAATCAAACGAGTGGGATGGACATTGCTGTCCGTCGTTTCGCGCACGACGGGCAGGAAGGTCCATCCCACATTGCGAAAGGAAACTGGTGGCCGGGTGCTTACGTTCCGATCAGAAGGGCACATCGCCGAAGAAATCCGAGCCTTCTGCCGGGAACTCGCCACGCGGACATATGTTCATCGTGGGCCACCGCCAGTAGCTTTGGGGACGGGCCGTCGCGGTCTCCGAGTCGACTTCGCGCGGCGGAACAGGCGGCGCCGGCACCGCGAAGCGGTACTCCTCGGCAAGTTCCTTTCCGGTCTTGCAGTAGGGCAATTGAAAGCACTCTTCGCAGCAGCCGTCGCAGCCGTCCAGTACCCAGCCGGGCATGACGTCCATTCCCTGCTGCAGTTCTTCGAGCAGGTAACGGTAGGCCAGCCGTTCCGGAACGGTCTCGTTGATCCCCAACGAGATGCCTTGCTTCGCCAAGCGGTCAATGACCAAGTGCAACTGTTGTTCGACTTCCGCGTCCGACAGCGCCTCGTCTCCCAGGAGGATGAAATCGTCGCCCAGCAACTGGGATGCCGTGCGATGGACCATGTCGTCCACATCGGGAATCCAGTCCGTGGACGAAGGATCGAGATACGTCGGAGGTGGCTCCCGGCCCAACAGTTCCGCCTCGCGTGCCTCTTCCGCGTAGGCGACGGCCTCCTTCAGCCGCAGGTTCAGCTCGTCAGGCAACAACCCGGCGAACACCCCCGGATCGCGGCCCAGCACAAACAACTCTTGCATCAGACTCTCGTTCTCGCGCACCAGTTCTTCTTCGTCCATCGCAGCCGCTCCTTTCCACGGTCCGTTCACATATGCTTGCCGGTTCGCCATGCATCCGGTACTCGCCGGAATGGCGCATGGCCATTTAGCATGAACTGACCGGCAGCACTTGGCAAGGTGGTAGCGGGAGATTCAGCACTGGCGAAGAGGGGGCCGACGGGATCGGCCGGGACGCCAAGGCCGATCCGACGCTACTGGCCGACGAGAATGTACCGAAAGTGGGACTGAGAGCCGGCATACGGAAACTGCCGACGATGGTCGATACCCTAATCAAAGAAGACCTGTTATGCAGCGACGAACCGAAAAAAGCATGCGTCTGAGGATCCGTCGCAGACGCCCAGTATTTGGGATCAGAGCTTCATTAGCCATTAGTAAGGCGTTTTGCCAAGTCTTGTACCCAGAGCCTCAGGAGAATTTGCAAAGAGAATATGAACGAACGAAGGATAGGCCTATGTTCCAACGCAAGCCTTTCGAAGAAAGGGTTATTTCTCCGGAATGGGATTTTCTGAGACAATAATAGTGAGGTACCGTTTTCGGTCGGCAGGAACTGGCGGCCTCGATTCGTCGAATCGCTTGCCCTACGTTTCCCTGCGGCACGAACGGAATGAATTCCGTTCTACGAGGGGACAGTTTTCACCGCGGGCGGTATAAAACTGTCAGAAAAGGGGTCTGACCCTTTGGAGGGCACGCTGAAAACTCGGATAATAAGGTGTGTCCGGAGAGGGTCAGACCCCTTTTCTGACAGAGCCTAATGGCTAATGAAGCCCTGACCCCAAATACGGGGATGAAAATACTGCAGGCTTCGAATATCCATGAAGAGTACCCCTCGAAGGCAAGCGTGGCTTTACAAAACCTGTGAAGGACGGCCCTCTACGGTTGCTCTGCCCAGGACACCACCCGACCGTCGACGGTGGCCAGGTACAGGCGGCCATCGGCGACGGCCATGCCGTCGAACACCGGCGGGGCCGCCAGTTCGTATTCGGCCAGCGTGCTGCCGTCCGCCGTATCCACGGCTCGCAGCAGGCCGCCGCGACGGCCTTCCCAGGCGGCCGCCGGGTCGTCCGTCTCCAGCACGTCGGGCGGCCCGGCCAGCAGCAACGTCCGCTCGGCCAGCACCATCGCCCGGACCCACACCGGCAGCGGTTGGGTCCATTGGTGCGCGGTGCCCGGCTCCGGGGGTTCGCCCGTACGGCGGCCCTTCCTTGCGGCGGCGGTAGCTTCTTCGGCCGTCATCGACGGCAGCGGCGCGGCGAACAGCCGGTAGTGCGTCGGCCGGCGCTCCTCCAGCGGCCAAGTTTCCTCCAGGATCGCTTGCGGCAGTCCTACGTGGCTGCCGTGGCGGGCGTAGACCGTGCGGCCGAAGCCGAACATCGTATCCCCGTCGTGAACCAGCAGTCGGCCGACGGGAAGGCGGTTGCCGATATTGGTCCAGTTGCCCCAGCCGACGCCCATCTCCGTCCCGTACATCCAATAGGTGCGGTGCCACCAGGTGTCGTCCAGAAATCCCGCCGGGCTGAACAAGTGGGGCACGCGCTGGTCGATCTCCGTCCCCTCCAGGTCGAACCGCGAGTGCCGCATGAAGACGGACTCGCCGTCGGACGACAGCACGTCGGGCAGGTGGCCGGGCATGTACACGCCCCTGATGATCTCCTTCGGCTGGCGGCCGGTCTGGGGATCGCGGTCGTCCAGCACGGTCTCCGAGAGAAGTTCACCGGTGGCCGGATCGAGCCGCACCAGGCGCATACCGCCGTCGATGTACGATGACCGCCCCGCGGCAGCGTAGGCCACGCCGCCTTGGACCAGCACGCTGCCGTGGACGGGCCAAGCCGACTCCAACTGGTCGTACGCCACGATCCGACGTTCTTCCGGCGCGGCGCGGAAACGCCAGATGAGCTGGCCGTCGTCGGCGCGCAGGCAATAGACCCAGCCGTCGGCCGAGCCGAAGAGGACCCGCCCGTCATGTACGGTGGGCGGCGAGTCGACCCGGCCGCCGGCCGTGAAACGCCACTGCGGCTCGCCGCTGGCGGCGTCCAGGGCGTGGATCGTATGCAGGTCGATCTGGGCGACCAGCAGTTTCCCCTCGGCCACGACCACAGCGCTTAACGGCCCACCCAACTCGGTCTGCCAGTCGGGCCGCAGCCGCGTGGCGACGGGCATCGCCGCCGTGCCGCTGCGCGCCGCGTCGCCGCGATACGTGGGCCAAGGGCCGGGCTGGGGCGCCGCGACGACCGGCTGTCCAAAGGCGGGTCCACGCTGGTGCCGGGCGTCGGGCCGGCCGGATTCGTCTGGCTGGGAAGCCTGATCTGCGGCTGGCGAGCGTCGCGGCGCCAGGGCGTTGAACCCGTTCAGCTTGGCTTCGATGTAGCAGGCGCAGGAATGCGACGGCGCGTAGATCATGCCGTTGGCCGGCATCACGCCGTACTGGCAGGTGCCGCGGACCCAATGGTCGGCCAGCCCCTCGCCGGTCTGGACGTCGATCAACTCGACGCCCGAGCGGCCCAGCACCAGATAGCGGCTGGTGGCCTTGTTGCGGTAGCAGCGATGGTGACTGAAGCCCACGCGGAAGAACTCCTGGTCGGGTGGCCGTTGCCGCACTATCTCGCCGGTGTGCAGGTCGCGGGCCGCGGTGATGCCCGGCTCCTTGGCAAACACCAGGTAGCCGGACCACACCAAGCCGTCGACCACCAGCACGTCGACCGGCGCGTTATAGACCTCGCGGCAGGCGGCGCTCCATAACCGCTGGCCGGTGTCGGCCGCAAAGGCGACCATTTCGCCCTCGGGTGCCTGACCGCCACGGCTGCTGACGATCCAATCGATTCCGTCGCGCCCGGCCTCCCGCGCCGTGGGCGCGGCTTGCCGATCGGCCGAAATCACCACGCCGTCGTGAGCCACCAGTGTGGGCGTCGACCAAGCCGGGCGCTGGACACTGACGGGCCGTTCGGCCTGCCAACGCGGCTCGCCCGTGGCGGCATCCAGCGAAACGATGGCAAGCGGGTTCTGGAAGTACGCCGCGCCGTCGGCCACCGTCAACGTCACGGGCATCAACTCGGCGGTGTCGGCGTCGGACTTCTCCCAAAGGACCCGGCCGCTGTCGGCCTTGACGGCCAGCACTCGCCGGTTGCGCGGCGGCGGCACGGCGCCGCGCCGCCGCGCCGTGTCGGCCTCGGCTTCGTTCTCCAGCTCGCCCGTCACCACGTACAGCACGCCGTCGGCGTGCAGCATCTCCAAGGCGCCGGCGGTCGATTCGTAGACGTGCAGCGTTTCCCCCGTGGCCGGATCGATCGCCGTGACCGGCTCGCCGTACCCCAGCGTGACGAAAAGGCGGTCCTCGGCGACCACCAGGCGGCGCGTCAGTTCCGTGGGGCCGCTGCGGAACCCGCGTAGATGCCCTTCCCAAGGACCGACGGGCCGCTTCCACAGCAGCACGCCGCTGAAGGCGTCCCGGGCCACAAGCTGCCAGTCGGGATCCAAGGCGGCCAGCGCCGTGGGACCCTCGTCCACAATGAAGAACACCCGCCGCCCGCACGTGACCATCGCGGTGATAGTGGCCAGGTGTTCATGCGACCGAGCCCAGACCGGATCGGCAACCCATTGCAGGTGGTAAGGTGGGCCAACCACGGTGTCTTCGACCACCGCATTGTTGTCCGGGCCGTGCATGTAGTGGGTCCAGCGGCCGATGTCCGCCGGGCGCGGCTTGACCGTCTTCTCCCAGGCGTCGCCCCGGCGGACCATCGCCACCCCCTCGGGCGCCAACACCCGGTCCCTTTGTTCAGCGGAAACGGCGTCCGGGTCCTCGATCACCAGCAGGTTGACGAGGTTGTCGGTGTAGGGCAGGCGATTGCCGTCGAACTGCTCGACAGCGACGGACCCGTAGAGTCCGAGCGAGCGTATATGGCGGCGTGCCCGGGCCACGGCCGCTTCGTCGCGGTCCAGTCCGTGGACCAGGAACCCTTCGTCGGCCCGCAGCGCGGCGGTCAGTTTGCCGTCGCCGCAGCCGACGTGGACCACCAGCCCGCCACGGATGCCGCTTTCGGCGAGGATCGCCTGCGCGGCCTCGAGCGGGGCGGCCGCCTTGAGGATCGTCACCGGCAGGACAAGGACGATGAAACCAAACGCTGCCAAAGCCGCCACCGGCCATCGAAAAACGGGGCTACGAGCGAGCATGATATTTCTCCTTCGTCGAATCGGCTGTGCTTTCCAAGTGTCCGTATCGGGTCTCGCAGCCGGACGGTATCCGGCTGCTCCGAAAACCTTCGGTTGACGTAGGTGGTGCGAACAGCCCGGCAGCGTTCCAGCATTTTAGGCTGGCGTGTACGGGGTCGCAAGTCAACATTGGCGTTACGCGGCGTTACGCTCCGCAAGGGTCATCTCGTAGCTGCACTATAGGCGAACTTCGTCACCTCGGTTCCGCCG
The DNA here is from genome assembly GCA_007695205.1 of Planctomycetaceae bacterium. Taxonomy (GTDB): domain Bacteria; phylum Planctomycetota; class Planctomycetia; order Pirellulales; family Pirellulaceae; genus SKKK01. The sequence goes on along the minus strand of REEF01001035.1, from coordinate 3,124 downwards.
GCCTGTCGCCGTCAATGCGAAGTGTCACATCATGCAGTTCAAGACGGTCAAAGTTCTCAATTTCGATGACTGTGGGCTGTTCTGAGTTGGCGGAGATATCCCCGTCATTGATGACAAACCTAAGTTCCCCAAAGTTATCTGATGCCCATATCACCGGCCTTAATGAAGCTTCCGCCATTGTTACCCACAAATTCTGCCGAAGACCCGGATCGTCACTGACGTTCCGGGGCTTGACGAGCGACCGTTGGTTTCAGCCTTCGTTCTTCCCGGCATCACCCTGAGTGGCCGGCAGGAGGGCCAAGCCGAGGTAAGCGGCGAGTCTACCCGCGGTTTCGAGTGTGATGCCCCGTTCTCCTTTGACGAATCGCTGGAGGACGGGAGCGGCCACACCGCTGGCCTGCGCAACGGCGTGCGTCGACTGTCCGGTGGCGGCAATGGCGGCCTGAAGCTGGCGGGCGAGCGGCAGATCCCCGGCACCTTTCCGCCAAGTCAGATATTCTTCGATGTTCATGGGGCCTACATACTCTCCTGACTCGATCAGTTCTGCTTGCGAGGGACGCGTGGAGAACTCCGCGCGTGCCTCGCGTAGGCAGGCCGCTTCCTGAGCGGTTAGCTTGCGATTCCGTCTGACGCGTTCTGGCATTTCTAGTCCCCCCCTCAAGGTTCCGTTTCATAAGCAGTGACGGGGTAGACAGCAAGCGGATCGTCCTCGACGACATCGAATACCACGGCAATGTACTTGCCCGTACTCGTCTCGCCGAACGTGATTGGCCGCCCCGACGATTCACTAGCCACCACTTCTTGGGCTGCGTACAACACGTCCTCCACTTCTTCGACGCTGATGCCATGTTCGGCGACGTGTTGAACGTTTCCTTCGGGATCGTCGTCCAAATCCCAGAAGATTCTTTGGATTCGCATGCCTCGTTCCCCCGCATTTGAATTGTACCATTTGGTATCCACCGATCCAGGGGCAAAACAAGATGCCGCAAACGGCATCCGCAGCACGCGGCCGATCAACTGCTCGAATGCCTCCCGCTCCGGCCTCGCCGCACCCCGTTCGTGCCCGATCCGCACGGCAGCGGAAAACGGCGTTACGGGCATAGACAACAACATCGTCATGATCTTTCGAGAAGTGCTTCGCCGAGCCATTTCCGGATGCGGGGATCGTTGACGTTGTCGTTGTACACCCAGCTTTTGTTGCCCGTGTTGTAGGGGGGGCGATGTAGATGCACTTGACTTGGCCACCTGCACGTGTCAGTAAAGCTGCACGCCGTTGTCGATGTAGTGACGGACCTCCTGCAACGCTTGACACAGTGCCTGTTCCATGTCGTGGTACGAGCCGCGTTGCTTGGACGAGACGACCACCTTCCAGCCGTCTTCCGCCACGAACGACCGTTTCATCGTTCGAGGGCCGGTTTTCCGCTTGCCTCGCCCACGCTCAGAACAGCAGGAACACAAAAAACAAGGTCTGGCCCCCAATATTATCTCTCGAGTTCCTTCTCGCGCCGCTGCCTGAATTCACGGGAGATCGCGATCGCTTTTGCGCGGGCTTCTTCATCGTAGTCCCAGAACTCCTGGACCACCTCTTCCACCGCCGGATAATCCTGGCCGGTGTCGTCCACGCGTTTTCGCAGGCGGGCGAGCCGTTCCTTCAATTCCACCACGACCTGCGCATAATCCGGGTCATCGTAAACGTTGACGTTTTGGCAGGGGTCTGTCTCGAGGTCATACAGTTCCCAGGCAGGCGGGGTTCGGTTGCCCCCCTCGTAATCGCAGCCGTAAAAGAAGATCAGGGAATAGGACTTCGTTCGGATGCCCAGGTGAGCCGGGTTGTCGTGGTGCGCCATATGCATCCAATAGCGATAGTAGGCCTCCTGCTTCCAGTCCTCCGGCTCCGAGCTGGTCTCGCAGATGATTTTGAAGCTGCGCCCTTGCATCCGGTCCGGGGTTTGGGCGCCGGCAAACTCGAGGATGGTCGGGGCGAAATCGACGTTTTCGACGATGGCGTCCGAGCGGGCGCCCGCGGGGATCTTTCGGGGATACCGGATCAGCAGCGGCATGCGCATGGATTCGTCATACATCCAACGCTTGTCCTGGTAGTCGTGCTCGCCCAGCATGAACCCCTGGTCGCTGGTGTAGATGATGAGGGTGTTATCGAGTTCCCCCGTTTCTTCGAGATAAGCGAACAGGCGGGCCAGGTTGTCGTCGATGCCTTTCACACAACGCAGATAGTTCTTCAGATAGGCATTGTAGGACAATCGCTTGACTTCCGCGTCACTGTAGTCGGCCGGGTCATATCCCTCCGGGAAATCCTTTGGAAACCGCGGGGGCAGATCGGCGGCGTAAGAGCGGCGAGGGTTCCGGTTGCCGATCGAGGTGCCGATGTGAGGCACGAGTTCACGCTCGTGGCCCTGCGTGGCCAGGGAACCAAATTTCGGCTGATTTTCGCGCCACAGGTTTTCCGGCTCCGGGATGTCAATGTCCTTCAGGTAGTCGTTATAGCGTTCCGCGTGTTCGAAGTAGTCGTGGGGCGCCTTGTAGTGATGCATGAGGAAGAACGGTTTGTCCCGGTCACGTCCGTTCTTCAGCCACTCCAACGCAATATCGGTAATGGCGTCGGTGGAGTGGTACCCTTCGAATCGGACGGTGTCCCGCGGCCAGCCCTCCTCGCCGCGCACGCGGAAAACGGGATCGTGATAATCGCCCTGACCCGGGAGCACCGTGTAGAAATCGAAGGCCGAGGGTTCCCGCTTGAGATGCCACTTGCCGATCATGGCTGTCTGGTAGCCGGCGTTCCTCATTTCGATCGCCAGATACTGGCGGCTTCCTTCGAGCGCGCCTCTCAGATCGTAGCCCCCGTGCGTGTGCGCGTACTGCCCGGTGAGAATCGTGGCGCGGCTCGGCGCGCAAATCGAGTTGCTGCAAAACGCATTGGTGAAGAGGATTCCCTCTTCGGCCAGCCGGTCGATGGTGGGTGTCGGGTCGAGCTGGGCAAGTCTGCCCCCATAGGCTCCGATGGCGTGGGCAGCATGGTCATCCGCCATGATGAAGAGCACATGGGGCTTGCCGGGGTCCGCCTGGAGTGTCGAGCCCAGGCAGACGGCCAGCAGCGTCAAGGCAGCCG
>REEF01000305.1 GCA_007695205.1 Planctomycetaceae bacterium | reverse complement strand
CACGGACATCGGCTAAACTACCCCACGAACAAGCGGTTCCGCCGGTTGGAATCCGGATACGACCGCCCGTCCAACCGCCCGTTTAACCGCCCGCCCGCTTCCCGGCTTAGTTCAACGCACAATCTATCCCGCCTGCTCCCGTGGCCCCGTCATCGCGAACCCCGCGATCTTTCCACGGGAGCAGGCAAGATAGATCGCAATACGTTTTTCTGGAGAATAGCCCTGCGCCACTCAACGGCTTGCCCTGCCATACGACGTTTGGGTTCGGCGGGCGGCGTACCATGCGGGGGGGGGCGGTGAATTCAACTGCACGATGAAGGAGAACGAACATGACTCGCGGTATTTTCTGTTTGGTAATGGCCCTGATGGTAGCCACCGTAGTGAGCCATCCGACCGTGACGGCTTCCGATGTGAAACGTCCCAATCTGATCTGGGTGATGGCGGATGATCTTGGCTACGGCGAGTTGGGGTGTTACGGCCAATCCGTGATCCGCACTCCGCGCTTGGATCGCATGGCGAGGGAGGGCCTACGGTTCACCCAGTTCTACGCGGGGGCGACGGTCTGCGCTCCGTCACGCAGCGTGTTGATGACCGGCCAACATCACGGTCGCACGCGAGTGCGAGGTAACGCGGGGCGGGGGAATCCGATCGCTCAGGCACTTCGGCCCGAAGATCGGACCGTGGCGCACGCCCTGCAGCAATCCGGTTATGCAACGGCTCTGATCGGCAAATGGGGGCTGGGCGACGTGGGCCCGGCGGAAGTGGGTCTACCACGCAAGCAGGGGTTCGATTATTTCTTCGGGTTCCTGAATCAGGTTCGCGCTCATAACCATTTCACCGAGTACTTATGGCGAAACGAACAAAAGGTGCCCTTGCCCAATCCTGTCATTCCGGTCGGCGACGGGGGCGGCGGGTACAGCGAGGACGGGATCTTCTACGCAGATGATTTGTTCACCGACCAGGCGCTGACATTTGTCGCCAATCATCAGGATCGTCCGTTTTTTCTGTACTGGAGCCTGATCATCCCCCATGCGAACAACGAACGGAATCGAGTCTTAAAGGATGGTGCGCACGTGCCCGATTACGGACCGTACGCGCTTGAAGACTGGCCGCATCAGGACAAGGGGCAAGCGGCGATGATCACCCGCATGGACAGCTATGTGGGGCGTTTGCTGGACCATTTGGAACTGCTGGGATTGGCCGAAAACACGTTGGTCCTGTTTACCAGTGACAACGGGCCGCATAATGAAAGCAGCCACAACCTGGACCGATTCCAGCCGTCGGGCCCGTTACGGGGCATCAAACGCGATCTGACCGAAGGCGGAATCCGCGTCCCGACCATCGCCTGGTGGCCGGGCCGCATCCCGCCGGGTAGCGAATCGGACCATGCCAGCTATTTCGGCGACTGGTTCGCCACGGCCGTCGAGTTGGCGGGGGCGGAATTGTCGCCGGGTTTGGATTCGATCAGTTTCGTGCCAACGCTGTTGGGCCAGGCGGATCAACAGCCGAAGCACGAATTCCTGTACTGGGAGTTTCATGAGCGTGGTTTCCGCCAGGCGGCCTTGTACCAAGGTCGCTGGAAAGGGCACCGATCAGGCGGCCCGGAGGAACCGATTCAACTGTACGACCTGGATAATGACATTGCCGAGCAGCATGATGTCGCCGCGAAGCATCTCGAAATTGCACAAATCATATCCGACTACCTGAAGTCCGCCCGAACCGAATCGGCGGACTGGCAGCCCGTGTGGGGCGGACGCAATTGAATGGCCCTCACCTGCGGTACGTCCGGCCGTTCGGCCAAGCCGCCGGGTATCGTGGCCGAAGAGCTTGGTTTTTTCGGCAATGGTGTTCTGCACCTGTACACCACACACATCCGCACGGAAATGTTGACGGCGCGACTGCTTGTGCTAGACTGATCAGCATGATGCTGCTGAGATGAGTTCCTCGGCAGGTTTCCGGGACCCTTAAACCGTTACTCTTGGAGGACACAGAAATGTACAGAAGATTCGCGTGCCGGATGGTCGTGTTGGGAATCATTGCTGGCGTCGGATCGGCGTCTGCCGACGTGGTGGTGGTGCCCGCGGGACATGGAGTGCTGCGAGACATCGAGATCAAGCAATTGGCCATCGGAGATCCCGCTCCTGATTTCGAGCTTTTCGGGGTCGATTTCCGATATCATTCGCTCGCCAGATACGAGGACGCCAAAGCGGTTGTGATCATGTTCATCTGCAACCATTGCCGTGTGTCCGCTGATTATGAAGACACGCTTATCGAACTGGCGAACCGGTACCGCGAGAAGGGCGTCCAATTCATCGCCATCAACCCCAATCCCGGACACAAAGTCGCTGCGGACGGTTTCCTGAAGATGGTGGAACGAGCACAACAAAAGGATTTCCCCTTCCCCTACCTGTACGACGAAACGCAGAAGACGGCTCACGCTTACGGTCCCGAGAGGACTCCGCATATCTTCGTATTCGGACAGGATCGCAAGCTGGCGTATAAGGGCTCGATCGACAACTATCACGAGCCGCCCTTCTTCTTGGCCGATGCCCTGGACGCTGTCTTGGATGGCAAACCGGTTCAAACCCCCGTGACACGAGAAGGGATGGGACAGTACCAGGTGTTCGGTTGCACGGTGAAGTACTTGACGCCGGAAGAGCGGAAAGCGAAGGGATTGAGGTAGCGTGCGGGACGATGCGACACGCCGCGATCACTTCTGCGCGGAGCCCTCGCCGTTTCGCGCAGCTTCCATCCGATTTTCTTATTCGTTTGGTCTATGTCTTCTTTCGAAGAAGCACGCGATGATCCAGACGACCATTCGAGCAGCAGTTTCTAAGGCGGTGCCGTCTCGTTTCGCTCCTCGCATTTATCTTCGATCACCCAGCGGACGGCTGCTTGGGTCAGTTCACTGGCCGTTGCCAGCCCCAGCTTCTCTTTGATTCGCTGCTTGTGCGTATCGATCGTGTGCCGACTAATATGCAGCTCGGCCGCAAGCTGAGCCGGGCTTAACCCCTGACCAATCAGGCGAAAAACCTCCAGTTCACGGTCGGAGAGGGCCTCGATCGGAGACCGTCTCACCGAATCGGCACCACCGACGGCGTGGTGCAGCAGCAGCTCGGCCATCTCTTCGGACAGGTAGACCTTGCCCTCCCGCACGCGGCGGATCGCTTCGACGATCTGGCTGGTGGAGTGTTCTTTGTTGATGTACCCGAGGGCACCCGCGTTCAACGCCCGCTTGGCGTAAAGCTTGTCGGGGTATACCGACCACACAAGGATCCGAGCCGCGTTGTCACGGGCCTTGATTCGCTTGACCAGATCCAATCCGTCAGCCTTTTTCAGTTGGACGTCCACCACGACGACATCCGGGCAGGTCGAATTCAACAGCTTCAGCGCATGGACCATGCCGTCCGCCTCGCCGACAACTTCCATGTCCTTCTGGCAGGCGATCCGCATGGCGAGTCCCTCCCGCGTCGCAGGATGGTCGTCGACGATCAGGATTCGTGTGGCCATGATGTTGCTTGTCCATTGTGATTGCCGCGATAGATCCCTGGCCGCTGGCCATCAACGTTCCAGCGCGGTTCGCGACTCAGTCGGTGGCGATTTAGGAACCAGTTTAGCACCAAATAGGGCGTTCGACTAGCCCCATGATCTGAAAATGTCGACGGCTGATGATCAGCCCGAACTGCTAATCGGTCTTGCACCTTTTGTACGTGATGAATTCCACCACATCCGGTTCAATGGATTTAGTAATTGGCGCTGCTCGCAGATATGTGACAATCGACTTTCGGTGATGAAACGAGTCATTTGTCAGGAGGATAGCCATGCAGACACTCGAAGCCAAACAAGTCAGCAAGTTGCCGTTTGAAAAGATCGTGACTTCTTCCGATCTGATGCTGCCGGTATTCGAGCAGACCAGTCGAGTGGCGGAGGTCGACACCACGGTGTTGATCAGGGGCGAGTCGGGCGCGGGCAAAGAGCTGGTGGCGGAAGCGATTCACGCCAACAGCCCGCGGCGGCGCAAACCGCTGGTGATCATCAACATGGCCGCCGTGTCGAAGGATTTGCTGGAGAGCGAACTGTTCGGGCACATCGCGGGCGCGTTCACCGGTTCGACAGCGACGCGGAAGGGACGGTTCGAGGCGGCCCACGAAGGGACGCTGTTTATCGACGAGATCGGCGACCTGGCGCTGGAATGTCAAGCCAAGTTGCTTCGCGTTCTGGAGACTCACTGTGTCACGCCTGTCGGCAGCAACCAGGACCGGCACATCGACGTGCGGGTGATCGCGGCCACGAATCGCGATCTGGAGAAGATGGTTCGCGAAGGCGAGTTCCGCGAAGAACTGTACTATCGTTTGAACGTCGTGTCGATCACTTTGCCGCCGCTACGAGAACGGCCTGAGGATATCGAGGTTCTGGTCCATCACTTCCTGGACGACCTGTCTCGAACCTACGATCGGCCTGCGCCGGTGCCCGACACGGAAGTCATGCGTTACCTGAAATCCTATCGGTGGCCGGGCAACGTCCGCCAATTGCGGAACTGCGTCGAGAGCATGTTCGTGCTGGCGGATTCGCCGACGCTGACCATGAACGATCTGCCGGCGATGGTCCGCAACGACAGACGGCACGATTCGGTCTGGATCGACATCCCCGAAGGTTTGACGCTGAAGCAGATCGAATCCGCGGTCGTTCACCAGACACTGGACCGTTGCCGTGGCAACCGCACGCACGCGGCGAAGTTGCTCGGCGTTTCGGTGCGCACGCTCCAACGGCAACTGAAGAGACGAGAATGCGTTCCGGCATAAGGCCAACGAGTTTTTCCTGGCATGCCGGTCGGCAACCAGCGACTTCGACCAATGGCTGGTAGCAACGGGCCGTCGTGCTCGCCGGTCGCCTGAGGACAATCGCCTGTGACCGGTTCCAGCCGCTGGCACTCCATTTGCACGTTGTTGGCGTAGCTGTCGACGGGGGTGATCGCGAAAACGCCGCTTTTTCCCCCTAGATCGCCGGGGCAGGCCTCCGGCGTTGGTCGTTTTTTCATGATGACGCACTCTGTTCACCCGATGGGGCCACGACTATGCGATTTGCCGACGAAAGCTACAACCTGCGCATCGAACTAGACACCAAGAATTGCACCCTGTCACGGGCTGCCTTGGAGAAAATGGAAGAAGCGTTAGCCCCGTTGCGGGAGCCGGTTCACACGTTTCCCGTCTCGGATTTCTACATCACGGTCGTGTACCACTCGACCCCCGAGGATTACCATGTCCGTGTCAGCATGGTGCTGCCGGGCCGCACCCTGTTCACCGGAGAACGCGATAGCAATCCAGTTTCGGCCTTCAGCCGCTGTGTGCGAAAGCTGGTGAGCAAACTGAAAGCGTACAAGGACAGTTTGGAAGCCAAGCCGCAGAAGACCAAGGCACGGGAAGGCACCGTCCAGGAAGTCGTGCCTGAAGCCGAACCGGACGCCGACCAGCTTCGCAACGCGATTGCCGAACGCGATTATGACGCGTTCCGACGGGCGACCTATGTGTACGAGGAGGCCGTCCGCAAACGGGCTGGGCGCTGGATCGAGCGATACCCGGACTTCGAGGCTCGCTTGGGTGCCGCCTTTACGCTGGAGGACTTAGTGGAAGAGGTGTTTTTGAACGCCTTCGAGTATTTCGACCGATGGCCCGACGAACTCCGCCTTGGCGAATGGTTGGAAAACTTGATCGATCCTTCCGTCAAGGCGCTCCTGAAAGACCCGGAGGCCGAACTCGCCAACCTGGACGCAGTCCGCACCTACCGCGAGACCGTGCAGGAGCAAGATTAGAGAGCGACGGAGAAAGAACGGTCGTATTTTCGGGGAGGGGAAGGGGGTCGACCCGTCTCGCATCGGCCGACAGCCCAGGGTCGCGCCAAGTCGTGATGCTCCTTGGCCGGGACAGCTATGACAAACTGTCGGGTCGCTGCGTCAGAATGGCGTTCGCGGTCACGGTGTCGCCAAGTTCAGGACTTCTGCGATCCATGTCAGAACCCGATCGCCCGCATCAGCCAAATCATCAGCGGCACCGTCACCACGCTGGCGAGTGTACTGACCAAGATGGCGCGGGAGACCAGCGGCACGTCCCCGCCGTATTTCTCCACAACGACCGAACAAGTCACGGCCACGGGCATCGCGGAAATGATCACGAAAATCGTACGGACATTCGGCTCCATCTGCAGGCCCACCATGTCTGCCAGCCAGAGGACCAACATCAGAGCTGCCGGCACGGCGATCAGCCGAATGGCCGAGTTGGTGATGACGCGCAGGTTCCATGCGCCGCGGGTTCCGACACCGGCCAGCAGCGACCCCGTCACGATCATCGAGAGTGGCACCGTGACCTCGCCCAGGAACGCCGCCGCCTGTACGATGACGCTCAACGCGGCCAGTGAGGCGTGGGCATCGGTTACATCCAGCGTTTCCAGCGTCTGCGTCCAGGGAAAGGCTAGGGCCACTGCAATGCCCAGAATCGTTGCCAGCAGGCCCGGGTTCAGCGCAAGATTCCTCAGCGAAGCCACATCCGGTTTACCCCCCTGCACGATCCAGACGCCCACGCTCCAGAACACCAACAGCGCCCCGACATTGAAAAGCAAAACCGTCCGCTCCCCTTGCTCGCCGTACAGAGCGATGGCGATTGGCAGCGGAATGAAGAGCCAATTGGGGGTCCCAATCGTAAAGGCAAACGAGCCGCGATGCGGGTCGTGACCGGTCTGCAGCAACGGGGACACGAGGTAGCCGATCAATCCGCCAAAAAGAAAGATGCCGGCGCCAAACACCGGCAGGTACCAGCTTTCCGCCAACGTCTGAGCATCGACGCTTCGCAGCATCGCTGTGAACACCAGCGCCGGAAAGGCGACGTCGACCACGAAAGTACTAAGTTTCGCTGTCGTGGATTGGTCCAGCAACTTGATCTTGCGCACGAACAGGCCCGTGAGAATCACGAGCGAAAGCATGACAATCGTCTCGATGACGCGGACGACTTCGTCTGTCACGGCGACGGCTCCTCATTTCGGAATTGGGCACCAAGGTGCGTTGTTTGTGGTACGCGCGAAAACTCGGTTTGCGTGCAATTCGCGCGCCGCGAAATCAAGACGGCATCTTGGCCAGCAAGCCTGAAACTCTCGCCCGGCGCGCGGGGAGGATCGGTCGGAAGTCGGAAGTCGGAGCGTGGCGCGAGTACTGAAGACCACGAACCACGAACTTTCACTTTGATCAAAAAGAAACTCCTGGCCGGGTGCTAGTGGCGCAACATTTGCTGCCTGGGTAGAACGACGCGCTGTCAGAAAAGAGGGCAGACCCTTGGGAGGGTACGCGGAAAAACTCGGGAAATACAGGGTGCGCGGAGAGGTTCAGCCCCTTTTCTGACAGAGCCTAGGTTCTCGAGTAAACCGAAGATGAAGGAAGAACCGATGCCAAAGAAGATCGCACTCTATGTTACCGCGATTTCTGCCGCGATACCGACCGGTGCACTAGCCCAAGCCGCGCGCGTCGATCCCGGCACTACAGGGCCGGCCTGGTCACCGTACCTGGTCGGGGCGCTGATCGGTGTGTTGAGCATGCTGACCTTCTATTTGAGCGACAAGCCAATTGGCACCTCGACTGCCTATGCCCGAGTTGCCGGACTGGTCGGCCGGCTGTTCGCCCCTCGCCACACGGACGCATTGCCCTTCTATGCGAAGAAGACGCCCGCGATCGATTGGCAGGTGATGCTGGTGGCGGGCATCCTGGTGGGTGGATTTTTGGCTGCCTGGACTGGTGGCGAAATCACCGGCCGGTGGTTACCACCCTTCTGGGTCGAGCGATTTGGGGAAAGCATTGCCCTCCGGTTGATCGTGGCCTTCCTCGGCGGTGCCCTGATGGCCTTCGGCGCTCGGATGGCAGGCGGCTGTACCAGCGGGCACGGCATCAGCGGCACGCTGCAACTGGCAGTCGGCTCGTGGATCGCGATGATCGGCTTCTTCGTCGGCGGAGTCGCCACCGCGATGCTCCTGTTCTATGTCTAAACCCCAAGAGAGAAAGATTGTCAACATGACAGGCCAGCAACTGGGCAAAGTGGGCGTGAAGGAGCTACCCCCTGCGGATGCTCCTTCCAAAAACCAGGCGATCCAACTCGCGTTGGGGCTGCTGTTCGGCGTCATTTTCGGTTTCCTGCTTCAAAAGGGGGGCGTCGGCAAGTACGAGGTCCTGATCGGCATGCTGCTGTTGAAAGACTTCACGGTCCTTCAGGTCATGTTGTCGGCTGTCGTCGTCGGGATGCTGGGTATTTGGGCCTTGCACGCGGGCGGATTTGTCAAGTTCCATATCAAACCGACTCGCTACGGAAGCAACGTGCTGGGCGGAATCCTGTTCGGCGTCGGGTTCGGCTTGGCGGCGTATTGCCCTGGAACCAGCGCCACGGCGCTCGGCCAGGGTAATTTCGATGCCCTGGCCGTCATGTTGGGGCTGCTGGCTGGTTCGTACGTTTTCGCTGAGGCTTCGGGGTGGATCGCCCGCACGGTCAACCGATGGGGCGACCGCGGCGAGTTGACTCTGCCTGAACTGCTGGGTATCCGCCCAGCGATCTTCGTACCTTTATTCGCCGCCGTCATCGTGCTGTTTCTTAGCGCAGTCCATTTCTCCATTGTCCCGAA
>REEF01000309.1 GCA_007695205.1 Planctomycetaceae bacterium | reverse complement strand
ACGCTCTCTCCGAAAACGACTCCCGACCCCTTCCGCATAACGCAACAGTAATTCATTTGCCGATCCTTAGTCGAAATCGTCGTCGTCCATCGGCGGCGGGTCGGCTCCATCGTCCAGGTCGTCGTCGTCACTCAGGTCGTCGTCTTCTTTCTCAAAGACCAGCGCCCAGCGGTGCAGCGCGCCCGGCCGATTGCTGTCCGCTTCGATCAACAGCGTCCATGTACCGTTCATCGGTTGACCGTAAAACTGACGCAGACCGGGACGGCCGCGCGAGCGATCGCTGGTGTGATAACGACCCGAGAACGGTGGACGTCCTCTACGGATCGACGACGGCGCTTCTTCATCCAGAATCGTCTCTTCGAAATGATCGTCGCTACCGCCCACATTGGCAAACAATTCGACTCGCTGACCTTCCGGTCCAACCAAAAAGCCCTTGAGATGCCCCGTGTACGTGTGGGTGATCCAAAGGACGACGTTCACATTGGTGATGCGAGCCGTTTCGTCGACCTCGATCTCTGATCGCGTGACACCGCGATTCGGGATCAGCGTGAATCGTTCGTTGGCGTACTGATGCCGCGAACGCTCCATCGCTCGCAACACTTCGGCCGGTTCGATGAAACCGTCGTTGTTCGCGTCGTAGGCCATGAACTCGGACAGTCTTTCGTCGGTCCATTCCTCGTCCCCGGCGAATTCCGCCATGCTCACCTGTCCATCACCGTCTCGATCCAGTTCGAAAAACCAGGCGGGCAACTCGGGGGGCAGGATTCGGGTCCGTTCCAGTTGCTGGTCCGCCAGCCAGACCGCCAATTCCCGCCGGCTGATCCGATAGTCGCGGTTCGTGTCGGCCGCCAGCGAGTTGAGTCCCATGCTGCGACGTTCGGACGCGTCCAAGTAGCCGTCGCGATCCCGATCGTGACGTCGCATCAACGTATCGGCAAGATGCCAGCTATCGCGAGTCGGCTGTACCTCGCCACTTCGACGCGAGGACCCTTCGTCTCGAGAATCGTCCGAGGACGACCGGCGTCCCGACGAGGCATCGGTCGATGGCCGCTGGTCGGATCGAGCCGCAGCCGCACGCATTCTGCGCACGGCGTACCGGTGGGCCAATTCCGTGCGGCTCAACCGATTATCCCTGTCCAGATCGTACTCGAACGGGTCGTCCGACCAGCGGACTCGACGCGCTTCTTCCCGATCGATGAAGCCATCTCGATTTCGGTCCACATCCCTGAGCCGCCGATCCGCTCGTTCGAAATCTTCGGCGGTCAACGTCACCCCCGTTTCGATATCCTCGCCAAACCCGGGGATAATCGGAGTTCCCTCGACATGGCCGAAACCGGGCACGACTTGCTCGCCGGCTCCGCCCCCGCGCGGCGGGTCTGGGGCACGGCGTTGCGCGTCGCTCGTTGCTGAAACGGCAAAAAGAAGGACGATAAACGTCACCGTCGTCGTTCGACGAAACAAGGTCAAGCGGGACATAAGACTCTTTTCCTCCAGCGGCAATCAAACCATCGTGCCCATGCAGGCAAGGTGTCCGGGTAAATTGTTGACCGCGCCCCCGGTTCTCCCAGTATAATCGTAGGGATCTTTCAAGCCAAGTCGTCGTGGTGGTTGCAGCCGGCATGGCAAAGGAGTAGGATTTTTCAGGAATAGCGTCAACCAGGCACGTCTTTGTCGGAATCGCCATCTACCATTCGAGGGAAACAACCATGCTTTCTGCTTCCTGCCGCTTCCAACAGCAGGCACGTCATTTACGAAGGGTCGCTTTGATCCGCACGATCGGCGTGATCGTGTTCTGCTGCCTGGCCATCGCTGGGCAAACGTCGCGTTCGCAGGCGGACGAGGGGTTCCGGCCGATCTTCGACGGGAAGACCCTGGACGGTTGGACGGGCGAACCCGGCCGTTGGCGAGTCGAGGACGGGCACATCATCGGCCAGTGGACCGAAGGGAACCAGCCCAAGGAGAATACGTTCTTGATCTGGGAAGGCGGTCAGCCCGCTGATTTCGAAGTGCGGTTCCGCTTCAAGTTCGATAGCCAGCGCGGCAATTCCGGTATCCAAATCCGCTCGGAACGATTGCACGGTCATGTCGTGCGCGGGTACCAGCCCGATATCGCGACCGACGGCTGGGTCACAGGGGTGGCCTACGAAGAACGAGGTCGTGCTCAATTGGCCCGGCGTGGCGAGCGGACGGTCATCGACCAGGACGGCAATCGGACGACCGAACGTTTTGCCGACGAAGACGAACTGGGAGCATTGTTCGATCTCCATGAATGGACCGAATACCACGTGATCGCGGTGGGCAACCGTATCACGATCAAGATCAACGGGCATTTGATGAGCGAGCTGGTGGACGACGCGCCCGAGGCTCGGCGCAGCGGCGTGCTGGCCTTTCAACTGCATCGCGGCACGCCGATGAAGATCCGGTTCGCCGATGTTGAACTAAAATGGAACAAGGGCTAAGCGTGAGATGGAAGGAGAGTTGCTGATGATTGATCGTCCGGTTGCTTTGGTCACCGGTTCGTCTCGAGGGATCGGACGGGGGATCGCCGTGGGGCTGGCGGCTGCGGGCCACGCGGTCGTGGTGAACTATTTTCGCAGCCCCGACGCTGCGGAACAGGTCGTCGATCTGATCCGGGCCGATGGCGGCCAGGCGATCGCGCTGCCGGGAAATGTGGGCGATGCCAGCGATCGAAGCTCGTTGATCGAAAAGACGTGCGAGGCGTTCGGGCGGCTGGACGTGCTGGTCAATAACGCGGGAATCACTTCGCAAGGCCGGAAAGACCTGCTGGAAGCCACCGAAGAGAGCTGGGATCTGGTCTTTGCGACGAATCTGAAAGGGCCGTTTTTTCTGGCACAACAGGCAGCCAACCGCATGATCGCGTCGATCGATGCAGGCGACATTCCCGGCGGTCTGATCATCAACATTTCCTCGATTTCCGCTTACGCAGCCACCACCAATCGTGCCGATTATTGCATGGCCAAGGCTGCCATGCAGATGATGACGCAGTTGCTGGCGGTGCGGCTGGCCGAACAGGGGATCCGTGTCTACGAGATTTGCCCGGGAGTGATCGCCAGCGACATGACGGCCCCGGTGAAAGAAAAATACGACCGGTTGATCGCCGAAGGATTGTCCCCCATCCGCCGCTGGGGAACCCCGGAGGATGTGGCTCGTGCCGTCGTGGCACTGACGACCGACGCGTTTCCCTTCACCACCGGAGATCGTATCAATGTGGATGGGGGATTCCACATCCGCCGCCTGTAACCGAACGTCGCGACCACGCGAGGGAGAGTACCATGCCACAAGCCGTCGTCGATCCGGAAGAACTGCGCGAATTTGCCCGCAGCCTGAAAAAATTCAATAACGATCTCCGCGATCGGTCTCGCTCGCTGGCCAACCAGTTGGCCTCGATGGGCAGTTCGTGGCGGGATCAGGAGCATGTCAAATTCGTCCAGCAGTTTGACGAGGGCATGAGGATGATCGCTCGATTCCTGGAGAATAACGATCGCCACGTGCCGTACCTGTTACGGAAAGCCGAAGCGATCGACGAGTACTTGCGTTCGTGAGCGTGGCGGCGAGTCGGTCGCCTGCCGGGTGGTTGGCTGGCGTCGACCTGTCGCGGAGACTTTTTTGGGGGGAAAGATGAGCGGATCAGCACATATCACGTCGACCGATGCGATCCGCGAGTTCCGCGCCGCGTTACAGGAGTACGACTTGGAGATTCGCGATGCGATCGCTCAACTGCTGCTGCAGTTGCGCCGCACCTTGGATTGGGTCGAGCACGATCGGGCTCGCTATTGGCCCGCCGAAGTGCGGGCGGCGTCGGACGCGGTGATCCAGGCGCAAGATGACCTGGCCCGTTGCGAATCGGCCATTCGCGCCGAGGACCGGCGGTCCTGCTACGAACAGCGGATGGCACTGGAACACGCCAAGCGACGGCAGCGGTTGGCCGAGCAAAAGGTGCGAGTCGTGCGCCGATTACGCATCTCGGTGCGGCAGGAGGCCGACGCGATGCAAGGTCGGATGCTGCGTTTGACGGACTTTCTTGATACCGAATTCCCCCGAGCGTTGGCTGCGTTGGAACGCATGTCCGCAGCGTTGGACAAGTACACCGAGCGGAACGCACCGCGGTCCGACAGCGGCCAGCGGGAGTCTGCAGACGATTCTCCACCGCAGGACGATACCAACACCGCCCCGGAGCCACAGCCATGAAGTCTGGCGATCTGCTCAGCGGACTGGGACGACTGAAACGGTCCACCGCGCACCTGAAGGAAAAATGGCTCGAGACCAAAACGCACTGGAACGACCAGGCCAGCCGCGATTTCGAAAAAAATTTCCTCCAGGGACTGGCCCCCCAAATCACGCTGGCGGTGGCTGCGATCCACGAATATGTCGATCTGATCGAACAGGTCGAAAAGGAACTCGAAGATCCCGACCGCCAGGATTGACCGGACCATCAACATGGAACATCACGTTGCCGAACGCATCCGAACCATGCTGGCCGAAGTCGCTCGGTTGGCCGACCAACGCGCCGACGGCGAGGGCCGGACGGGCTTGGAGTACGAGGCGCGCGACGCGCAGATCCTGACCGAATCGCGCCAGCAGCGCGACCGGATGACCGCCGAATTCGATCGGGCGATGACGGCTTTGCGAGGCGAGTATCAGAAGCTTCGCGAGGAAATTATCTTCGGCTACGAATCGAACAGCTATGAGGTCGTCCAGGAAGCCGAACGGTTCGAAAGCCAGGCGACGGCCGAGCGGGATGCCGCACTCCAGCGAAGCAAGCGGACTTGGAACGCCATCCGCCGCTCTGCCGAAGACGCCTTCCAGCAGAACAAGGATCGACCGCAACAGGATTTCGAGCGGTTGCGGCGGCGATGCGACGACCATCGCGAGGAACTCGAACAGATCCGGGAACATGCCGATCGGACACTTCGGAAACGAGGCTGCTGGCCGATGGAACTCCCTGCGGCTGCCGCCGCCGATGGCGAAGCCGATGCGATGGTTCGCGCACAGAATTCGTTGACGGCCGCTGGCCAGAAGCTGATCGAGCTGCAGCGCCAACCGGCGGCCGTGTTCCTCGAATCGGGCTGGCCCATCTTGATTTTTTTGCTCAGTGCAATGGCGTTGGCCACACCGCTGATCTGGTGGCTGGACTGGCTGTTCGGCTCGATCGCCGCTCTGGCGATCGGCATCGGATTGGGCCTGCTGGCTCGACAATGGGCACGGCCTCGCGCCCGGCGACAGACCATGGCGGTCGTCCCCGATCTGCAGCAGGCCATCGCCGACGGGCTGGCCGCCCTGGATCTGGCCGTTCAAACCGCACAGGACAGGGCCCGTCACCAGTACCAGGAAATGGTCGAGCGGCGGGACCAAACCATCAGCGACGCGCACGCCCGCTGGGCACGCGAGCGCACGGAACTGGACCAAAAGCATCAACAGCGGTTGGAGCAAGCCGCCGAACAATTCCAGTCGCGCCGCCGTCGTCTGAAAGAGACGTACCAAACCGATCTGGCCACGCTGGACCAGCAGTTCCCGCCCCGATTGCAAGAACTCGAACAGCGATTTGCTCGGGAGAGCCAGCAGTTGATCGACCAGCGACAGCAGCAACTGGAAGCCAGTCGACAGACCTTCCAGCAGCGCTGGCAGCAGGTGATCCAAGATTGGGTCCGGGGCATGGACCTTTTCCAATCGCAGGTCGACGATTTGAATGCGCAAAACGAGCGGCTGTTTCCTGCCTGGGATGCCGTCGATTGGGCTCGATGGCAAGCCACGGACGAAGATCTGCCGATGCTGCGGTTCGGTTCACTCCATTTTTCGCTGGACATGCTGCCTCACGGCCGTTCGCAGCACGAGCTGCTGAAACGAGACCGGAACGAATTCGATCTGCCCGCCACGCTGGCCTATCCTGACTGGCCGTCGCTGCTGTACCTGGTGGACGGTCCCGGCCGTGATCTGGCCGTGCGATCCTTGCAGGACGTGATGCTGCGGCTATTGACGTCACTGCCGCCCGGTAAAGTTCGGTTTACCATCATCGACCCCACGGGCTTGGGCCAGAACTTTTCGGCCTTCATGCATCTGGCGGATTTCGACGAGCGGCTGGTCGCCAATCGGATCTGGACCGAGGCGGTGCATATCAACAAGCGGCTGGCCGATCTGACCGAGCACATGGAGAACGTGATTCAGAAGTATCTGCGGAACGAATTCGAATCGATCCAGCAATACAATCGTTACGCGGGCGAGGTATCCGAGCCGTTCCAGATCCTGGTGATCGCCAACTTCCCCGTGAATTTCAACGAAGAAGCCGCTCGAAGGCTGGTCAGCATCGCCAGCAGCGGCGCCCGCTGCGGGGTGTACACGTTGATCAGCGTCGATACCCGTCTCAAGCTGCCTCAGAATTTCGACCTGGCCGACTTGCAGAAAGGCTCGGTCACACTGGCCTGGGATGCGGAAAACGACCGGATGCGCTGGCAGATCCCCGACCTGACCCAGTGGCCGCTGACCCTGGACATGCCCCCCGACGACGAACGTTTTACCGCCATCGTCCGTGCGATCGGGGAACGAGCCAAGGATGCCAACCGCGTGGAAGTGCCCTTCGAGACCGTCGCGGCGCCCGACGATCAGTGGTGGACGGGAGACAGCCGAGCCGGGATCGATGTGCCGTTGGGCCGCGCGGGCGCCACGAACCTGCAGTACCTGCGGCTGGGCAAAGGCACCTCGCAGCATGTCCTGATCGCCGGGAAGACCGGCTCGGGCAAATCGACCCTGCTGCACGCGCTGATCACCAACCTGGCGACCTATTACAGCCCGAACGAAGTCCAGTTCTATCTGATCGATTTCAAAAAGGGTGTCGAATTCAAAGCCTACGCGTCGCTGGAACTGCCTCATGCCCGAGTGATCGCGATCGAGAGCGAGCGCGAGTTCGGGATGAGCGTGCTGGATCGGCTGGATGTCGAGCTGAAACGCCGTGGCGACCTCTTCCGCAAGCAGGGTGTCCAGGATCTGCGCGGCTTTCGGGACGCTCAACCGGACTTGCACCTGCCGCGACTGCTGCTGATCATTGACGAATTTCAAGAGTTCTTTGTCAAAGACGATCGGATCGCGCAACAAGCCTCGTTGTTGTTGGACCGGTTGGTTCGCCAAGGCCGCGCGTTCGGCATCCACGTCCTGTTGGGCTCGCAGACGCTGGCCGGGGCGTACAGCCTGGCACGCAGCACGTTGGGCCAGATGGCGGTGCGTATCGCCCTGCAATGCAGCGAAACGGACGCGCATCTGATCCTGAGCGACGACAACACGGCCGCTCGACTGCTGGGCCGACCGGGCGAAGCGATCTACAACGATGCCAACGGCATGTTCGAAGGCAACCACCCGTTCCAAGTCGTCTGGTTACCCGATCAACAGCGCGAGTCCTATCTGCAGAGGATCGCGGATCACGCCCGATCGCAAGGCCTGACGTTGCCGCCCCAGATCGTCTTCGAAGGCAACGTGCCTGCCGATCCGTCGAAGAACGATGCGTTGCGGAAAGATCTTCAGACCGCACCTGCGGCGGTCGCCGCACGGACGCCGCGTGCCTGGTTGGGCGAAGCGGTCGCCATCAAGGATCCGGCCGTCGCCGTCTTCCGCCGTCAAAGCGGCGCCAATCTGCTGATGGTCGGCCAGGACGAAATGCTGGCCCTGGGTGTATTGGCCAATTCGCTGATCAGTCTGGCCGCGTCGGCCTGGCCCGCAGACGGCTGGAAGGGCGGCTGCGGTGAGCCTGCGGAGGCAGACCAGCCGGTCGCGGACACCGAGGGGCCTTTTGTCGTTTTTGATGGGCAACGCGCCGAATCGCCGATGGCCGGGTTCTGGGACCGGCTGGGCCAACAACTGCCCATCCCGATCCGCACCGTCGATCCGCGCGGCACGGCCGAGGAGATCGGGCGCTGGGCCGCCGAGGTGCAACGCCGCATGGACCAGAATCTGGACGCCGCGCCGCCCGTGTTCTTGATCCTGTTCAATCTGTCTCGATTCCGCGACCTGCGGAAGAGCGAAGATTACAGCTTTTCGTTCGAGGAATCCTCGGGCCAGTCGCCTGATAAACAACTGGCCACGATCCTCCGCGAAGGCCCCCATTTCGGCATCCATACGCTCATCTGGTGCGACACTTACAACAATCTCAGCCGCTGGATCGATCGTACGTCGCTAACCGATCTCGCCTGGCGAGTCCTGTTGCAGATGAGCGCCACCGATTCGGCCAACCTGATGGACAGCCCCGAGGCCAGTCGTCTGGGAGTGCATCGCGCGATCCTATACAACGAAGAGCAAGGCGAATTCGAAAAACTCCGTCCCTACGGCCCACCTCCACCCGACTGGCTCGCCTGGGTCAAGCAGCAACTGAGCACTGCCAAGGAGGTCTGACCCTCTCTGGGCACACCGTATTTTCGAGATTCGTGGTCAGTCCACCAGGAGCGCCAGAGCCGCGATCGCTGCCTTGGCCTGCTGGATGCCGCCGAGTTGTTCGGCCATTCGCTTGGCCTTGATCAACGAATCGAAGGAAATGTCGTCTTCAACCAATGCTGGGCCGGCAGCGGGCTGCGTAACCGCGACAGGGGCTGCTTTGACAGGGGCCGTTTTGACAGGGGCCGTTTTGACAGGGGCCGTTTTGACAGGGGCCGTTTTGACAGGG
>REEF01000473.1 GCA_007695205.1 Planctomycetaceae bacterium | reverse complement strand
ATCGCTCGGGGCAACGTCTGGTCCGCGAGTGCTTTTCTGTCGCGGCCGGGTAGATGGCACGCAAAGCACCGACGGATGGCTTTCGCTTTTTGCGTTCGGTCTTTCTTCTTGCGTGGCGTCCTTATCCATGGCGGCTAAGGACCGTCAGAAATCTCAGCCTCATTTCATCCGTGCGTGGGCCGAATCTTCTTCCACGCGATTGTCGCTAGCTAGTGGCTGATCGGCAAGGCTAGAAAACGACAATGGCATCAGGTGGGTGGCAGACATCGCAATCTATCGCGGCACTTATCGCGATAGATGAGGGCACTTCTCGCAATCGAAATGGATAATTGGTGGGTGGCACCTATTAGATGCTCGATAGGTGGGTGGCACCTATCATAGAGATGTCGGGGGCTTGCGCCATCGACGTGAAGAGATGTTACAATCAAGGCGACTCGGAATCCGGATTTTAGCCACTTGCGGAGAACTCATGATGAATCTGTCGCTTCGAATCGTTTGTGTGTTTCTGATCATGATCGTGGCCCTTCCTACCGCCGCCTGGGCGGACCCCGCGCCGGCGGGCGGGTTGCGAGTCGGTTGGGCGTCGGTCGATATCACGCCGGACCAGCCGGTCGTGTTGCGAGGCCAGTTCCATGCCCGTGTCTCCGAAGGGGTTATGGATCCGGTGACCGCCACCGCCCTGGCCCTCGAATCGGTCGGATCCGACGGCGTCCGAGACTATACCGTCATGGTCAGTGTGGATTTGGCGTCGGTTAGCGAGCAACTGATCGACGAAATCCGGCAGCACATGGCCCAACAGTTGCCGGATTTGGAACCGACCAAGGTTTTCTTTTTCGCCACCCATACCCACTCGGCACCGGCCTTCGGCAGTCGGACGATCGAGCGGGACGCGGCGGTGGCCGAACAGCACGGTTGGGAGCTGCCGGCCCAATGGGCTGACTGGGGCGTTGAACTGGATGCCATGCCCGGCGAACTCTATCGCGAGTTTGCTGCCCAGCGGATCGCCCAGGCGGTCGTCCAGGCCTGGAACAAACGCCAACCGGGCGGTGTCGGGTTCGGGTTGGGTCAGGCGGTGGTTGGTCATAACCGATTGACGGCCTACACGTCCGGCCAATCGCAGATGTATGGTGCGACGGATCGGCCTGATTTCAGTCATATCGAGGGCTACGAAGACCATGGCGTTCACCTGCTGTACACTTGGGATGCCCAGCAGCGTCTGACGGGCGTGGTGATCAACGTGGCTTGCCCGTCACAGGTCAGCGAATCGATCTACGAAGTCAGCGGCGATTTCTGGCACGATACGCGCGAAGAACTACGTCGCCGATTGGGCGACGATCTGTTCGTCCTGCCTCAGACGGCCGCCTCGGGCGACCAGTCGCCGCATTTGATCGGCCGCCGCAACCGTGGCGAAAACGCCGAACAGCGAATGGAGCGGTTGACCGGGCGCAACCGCCGCCAGGAGATCGCCGTTCGCATCGCCGACGCGGTCACATCCGTGCTGTCGGTGATCGAGAAAAACATCGAATGGGACCCGCCGCTGGTCCATCGAGTCGAATCGATCGAACTAACCCGACGACTGATCTCCGAACAAGATGTTCAGGATGCTTTGGCGGAATCGGAGCGATGGCGGGCGCGATACGAGCAGATGCGGCAAGCCATCGAGGACGATCCGGAGATCCGCAACCGGCGGCGCTGGTACACCGATATCACGCAAGCCTATCGCAGGACCATGCGGGGCATCGGGGTCCAGGAGCGGTTTGAGTTGCAAGAGGTTCAGCCGAAGATTCCTTACGAGATCCATGTCGTGCGGATCGGCGACATGGCCATGGCGACGAATCCTTTCGAGTTGTATTTGGATTTTGGGATGCAGATCCAACAACGCAGCCGCGCGGTACAGACATTCATCGTCCAATTGGCCGGCGCCGGCACGTATGTCCCCACAGAGCGATCGGTGGCGGGCGGTGCCTATGGAGCCGTCCCCGCCAGCACGGCGATCGGCCCGGAAGGTGGCCGCGAATTGGTGGAAGAAACCTTGCGAATGATTGAGTCGATGTGGTAAGGCTGCGAGCGATCGATGCGTTCATGCAAGCAGAAGTCACCGGTGCCAAAGTCTGTGGTACCACCAGCAACCGCATCTAATGAAAGGGATCTCATGAACGAAAGACAATGGATCGCAACCGTCTTGCTCTTTTTTGTCAGCGGCGTCATGGCGGCATCGGCCGCCGATCCACCTCGATTGAACGTGGTCTTTATCCTGGCCGACGATCTGGGGTGGGGCGAATTGGGCTGTTACGGCCAGGAGAAGATCCCCACGCCGCACATCGATCGTCTGGCGTCGCAGGGCATGCGGTTTACCCAGCACTATACGGGCGCGCCCGTCTGTGCACCGGCTCGCTGCGTGCTGATGACCGGCAAGCATCTGGGGCATGCGGAAATACGAGGAAACTTCCCCGCTCCCAAAGCCTTTCCGGAGTTCACCGAAGGCCAGTACCCGTTGTCCGAAGCCGCGCTGACCGTGGCTCAGGTCTTCCAGCGCGCCGGGTACGCCACCGGCGCAATGGGCAAGTGGGGACTGGGACCTGTCGGCAGCACGGGCGATCCCAACCGCAAGGGATTCGATCTGTTTTTCGGCTACAACTGCCAGGCGGTCGCGCACAGTTTTTACCCCTCGCATCTTTGGCACAACGACCAGCAGATCCTGATCAACGATCCTCCGATTCCCGGCCATCAACGGCAACCGGAGGGCCCGGTGCGGATGGAGGATTGGATCGGCCAGACGTATGCTCCGAAGTTGATGATCGACCAGGCGATCAAGTTCCTGGAAGAAAACCAGACTGGACCCTTCTTCCTGTACTTGCCGTTCATCGAGCCGCATGTGGCGATGCATCCGCCGCGTGAATCGGTTGAACGGTTTCCCGAGCAGTGGGATGACCGGGTGTATCGTGGCCAATGCGGCTACCTGCCTCATCCGCGCCCGCGAGCCGGATATGCGGCCATGATCGCCGATCTGGACGGGTACGTGGGTCGCGTCATGGAAATTTTGGACACCATGGGGGTCGCCGACCATACGCTAGTGATCTTCACCAGCGACAACGGCACCACACACCCGCGTCCCCAGGATCCGCGTTTTCATGTCGGAGGAGTGGACGCCCAATTCTTTAACAGCACGGCAGGACTGCGAGGCTACAAAGGCAGCC
Organism: Planctomycetaceae bacterium; assembly: GCA_007695205.1. GTDB lineage: Bacteria > Planctomycetota > Planctomycetia > Pirellulales > Pirellulaceae > SKKK01. The sequence goes on along the minus strand of REEF01000473.1, from coordinate 5,510 downwards.
TGTACGAAGGCGGGATCCGCGTGCCGTTGATCGTCCGTCTGCCCGGCCAGATCCCGGCCGGTACGATCAGCGACGTTCCCGGCTATTTCCCCGATTGGTTCCCGACGCTGTGCGCCGCGGCCGGCTTGGAGACCCCCGAGGGCTTGGACGGCGAAAATCTATGGCCCGTGCTGACCGAAGGACTGGTGCCCGAGTCGCGGCGACCGATGGTCTGGGTATTCCCGGAATACGGCGGCCAAGTCGCCGTTCGCATCGATCATTACAAGGTGATCTGCCAGGGACTGCGGACAAAGAACCCCGGCCCGTGGGAGGTGTATGACCTGAACCGTGACCCGGGCGAAGCCGATGACCTGGCGGCCGAACGTACCGATCTGATCCGGCAAGCCGAAGAGATCCTCCGCCGCGAAGTGCTGGATAACCCGCAATTCCCGGTGCCGATCCCGCTGGCAGATTCCAGGAGATAAGACATGGCGATCCATGACTGGCGATCGGTCCATGCGGGGACCTGGCACGCTTTTCACGTGGCGTGGATTACACACTTGAGTGAAACGCTGAACGGCGGCGTGTTGCCTGCAGGCTATTACTCCTTGCCGGAACAGCATGGCGGCCGCATGATCGCCGACATCCTGACATTGCAGATAGAACGTCCCTCGGAGATGCCGACGGCCATCGAGGGCAGCTTGGCCGTGGCAGAAGCGCCGCCTCGCGTTCAGCGAAAACTATCGGCGTCGCCCCTGACTCGTGCCGGTCGCCGAACACTGACAATCCGGCACGTCAGTGGTCATCAGGTGGTTGCTTTGATCAAGATCCTCTCGCCGTCCAACAAGGATCGGGAAAGGCATGTTGTCGAGTTCATGGACTGCCCGAGTTCTGGCAGAGGGAATTAAATAAGAACGACTTGGCTGGCTGAGCTGATTCGATTGCAGATCGCTTCAAGGGGTAGCGATGCCAGCCAGCAGGTAGGACACGCTGTTCCAGGCCACATTGGCGATCTTGCGGACTGCGGCGGCATCGGTGTGGTACCCGCTGTTCTTGGTGGTCCGCTGGCGCAGCACAATCACCTCGACTTCGTCGTCCTGTTTCGATTCGACCTTCAGCGTCTTACCGATGCGACGGAGGTTCTTCAGATGTTCGTCCAGCATCCCGAAGCCGGGTCGGGCGATCAGCACCGCGTACAGATACGGATAGTGGGTTCCCTGGACTTCGTTCACCGAAACCTGCAGTTGCATCCCTAGAAAAGCCTCGGGACCTTCCGGAAAACGGATGAAGACGCGAGCGTTGATCGGCGTGCGTTTCTCCTCGCTGCCGACCAGTTCGAACATCGGCTGGATCTGGCATGGCGGCACGGAAAAATGCTCGATGACCTTCAACGCGACCTCCAGCGATTCGATCTGCTGGCGCAAAGAGACGGGACGCCAACCGCGCCGAGTGCCGGTGATCCAGTGCGGCAGCAACAGAACGGCCGCGTCGACGATGAACACCAGTGTCCACGGCCGAGTCGCTGCGGACGAATCCAGCATCCAGACCACCACCAGCGTCGCACCGGCCAATAACGCCAAGCTGATCGCACCGGTCACGCAGGTCACATCGACAAACGTTTCGTCCCAGCTCCGGATCTTGCGTTCCAGCTCCAACACCTGATGAAAACGGTCGCGCGTGGTCTTTTCCCATTCGCCGCTGCGGCTGCGACTGGCCGGCGCCAGGCTGTATCCGCGAACTAGCAAGAACAGGTTACCAGCCAGCAGCATGGGGGCGGTGACCAGCAGCACGGGCAGCGCGTCGGTCCAAGGCCAAAGCAACTGGATCGCCAACCCGGTCAGGATCAGCGCACCGGCGATGGCCAGCCGCGTTTGATAGCCCATGCCGGGCAGCAGGTAGAACTGCAGTCGATGGCGGCATTCGCGGTCCGGAAGCAGCATCCCTTTCACGTCGCCGGTCCTTTCTTTCGAGTTGCTCGCTTCAGTTCCTCACATCCCATCCCGCTCCAGTACAGCGTACAGGCTCCCTGGCACAACGGAAAATGTTCGCAACCGCGACATGGTCGCGGCGCCTGTCGCTTCTGTTTGTAGTACTGAGCTCGTTTGCCGAACCAGACAGCGTGAAATCCGGACTCCAACAGATTTCCCACCCCGCGAGCAAAGCTGGAACACGGCAGCACTTCGCCGGACGGCGATACGTGCAACAGCCCATCGCAAGCAGCACAGCCCTTGTTGCCCAATCCGTGCTGGATCGGGTTGAAGATGCAAAACGGAGTGGGCGAGTACCAATGAAAATCGATGCCGACTCGATCGGCGTGTTCCTTGACCTGCAACACCAGCGGCCCGATCCGCGAGTAGGAAACCTTCAGCGACCAATGCTGTGGCAGGTTAGGCGTGCCCGTCGGGATCAACTGGTTCATCGATACATGGGGCAGTTCCAGTGACCGAGCCAGGTCGACGATCGCGTTCAAATGATCCGCGTTCTGCTCGCAGACCGTCGTGTTGGTATGCACATACAGTCCCGCGTCACGCAGATTGCGGATCCCGCGGATCGTCCGGTCGAACGAACCGCGGCGTCCCGTCAGCCGGTCATGCACGTCGGCCGTCGGTCCTTCCAGGCTGACCTGGGCCGATGTCAATCCTGCGTCCACCAATCGCTGGACATACCCGCGCGACGCGCAGACGACGCCGTTGGTGATCAAGTTGACTCGCATCTGTCGTTGGCGAGCCCGCGCGATGAACTCGGGCAATTCGGGCCGCAACGTGGATTCGCCCCCGGTAAAACTGACGCTGGGCACGCGAGCTGCGATGGCGATCTCGTCGATCACCCGAAACACCTCGTCCGCCGTCATCTCCTGGCGCAACGGATCGCGAACGGGGTGCCGACGCTGCCACCACCGGCTGCGCTGCCAGAATTTCCAAGCATCGCGATGCTTTTCCTTGAAAGCGTTGCCGGGCGTGGCTTCGGGAGTCCCGCATCCCGCGTAACAGAACGTGCACGCCAGGTTGCAACGATACGTCAGCGCGATCTCGCTCAACACCGGATACCGAGTAAAGCTGCCCGTGTAGCGATCCACCTGGGTGCTCGCTCGCCCCTGCGCATCGCCCAAGCGACCCGCCAACAAATCGCGCACATCACAGAAAAAGGTGTGGATCTGCCGGATGCGTTCCGGATGTGTCTCGATATCGGCCGAATCCGCGATCTGCTGGATGGATTCGCCGTCCAGCGCACGCTGTAACAGCACCAAACCGCTGGGGTTCAGCTGATAGACATCGGTCGGCATCTTGATCAGCACCCCGTCCTCGTGACGCACTCGCACGTAGGGCCGGATGTTGGCGACGAACGGGTCGATCCAGTCCAGATCTTCGCGTCGCCAGCCGAAATCATCGATCGGCGGTGCAGCGATGGGCAGCTCGACAAGCGTCGTCATCAACGGGCTCCTCCACTGACGCACGCGCTGTGGCAAGCACTGTGGCACGCGCTGTGACAGGCACTATGGCACGCGCTGTGACAAGCGCTATGGCAAGCACTGTGACACGCGCTGTGGCAAGCCGACGCGGCATACTGACCGGCGGCGGCGCCTTCGAATCCGCCTTTCAGGAAATACTGGTAGCTGTGCTGAGCCAGGCCTTCCGGATCGGGCAGGGCCTGGGCGAAGCGGTTGACCGGTTCATCCGCAACCGCCTGACCGACGCGGTGATGGTGATAGTGATGAAAGTAGGGAAAGTAGGTTCGTCTGCGATCGAAAGGCCGATCGACGCCTCGTTCCTGCCCCGGATCCGCTGTCGCCGGTCGACCCTGCCAGAACGCATCGGCTTCGTTCTTCGCACGTCGATAAGCGCCGGCCAGTTCCTTTTGGTAGAAATTGCGAGTCGCTTCCAGGTCGCAGTCCCAGGCCTTCTCCTGGATACCTTGCGTGATCGCGCGGACCATCTCGGCCGGCGTGTGCGAGGCGACTCGGCCGTCCGCTTGGATGTTGCGCAGTAACACCTCGTGATAGGCGGTCGTGTCGGCTGGCAGGTCGGCCAATCGCTCCAGCCGCAACGGCTGCAGTTCCAGTACACGGATCGCGCCACGCTGTTCCATCTCACGCAACATCAACCCCACCAGGGTCTTCAGCGGCACGTCGCACAAGTAACCGACCTCGATCGCGTTCAACTTGGCCACCTTGCCGTTGCGCCGGAAGCTCTTCAACTGGATCGTCGGGACGATCCAATCGTCGCGATCCCACTGCAATTCATCCAGACGTTGCGAGGCATCGATCAGCGACTGGTGCTTCAGCACGACGATGGCGAACCCGGCCACGACCAGTCCGCCGATCAGCCCGAACATCAACAAGCGGCGTCCTACGGCCGGACGTCCGGGTCCAGCGTCCGGCGGGATGACTCGCGGCGGCGCGGGTCCAGCCGCCAGATCGAAATGCTCGGCCGGAACGTAGTACGTCACGGGGAACTTCTCTTTGGCCGCCAAATTCTCGCGATAGGCCCGTACCACCAGATAACGGTCGCCCTCGGCGGGTTCGACCGGCGGGCTGACCGCCATGCCTCGCCGCCCGAGATACGATAACAGGTACCGCTCGTTCACGAACTCCTCGGTCCGCAGCCCCAACTCGCTGGCCTCGTCCAACGTCATCTCGTCCTGGTCGACAACCAGCGGCCAGCGGACCAGTACCGTGGAATGCTGCAGCGGTTGGTCCCATTGGACGGGCGCCCAGTTGAACACGATCAATTCGCCCAGTTCGGGCGATTCGGTCTCCGCCAGATGCCCGGCCGCTGCGTAATCCGTAAAATAGGTCAGCACAAAGGTGATCTCGCCCGGCCCGAAACGCTGGCCATCCGCCAGCAGTACGTCCCAGCGGTTTCCCAGATCTCGCAGCTCCAGATCGTACCGACGCTGACCGTCGACCACTGCTCCGCAGCCCGGCCGATGCCACTGGATGGACGCTTGTTCGCCCTGGAAATAGAACGCAGCCATTGTCCCGCGTGTCACCTGCCAGCGGATCTTGTACTGGACCATCGCTTGGCCGTCCGGCGCCAACGCCACTTCGACTTCGACCCACCGCAGATCAGCCTGTAACCCTTGCGCTCCAGTGACTGGGTTGCACAGGCTCAGCACCACCAGCACCAAGCAGACGCCCATGACGACCCAACGGCCGCCGTTGACTAGAACAATCATGACCAACTTCCTCTTTGGATGAACGCGTCCATTATGTCATGAAGCCAAGCGTTCCACAACCGAGCGGGTGCAGGGGACGGGAGTCGTTTTCGGGCAACGATCGACCATTTGGAACACGCTTTCTCCGAACACGACCCCCGACCCCTTCTCGCTGGAGTTTGCGATTCAGCGTGCCCTCCAAAGGGTCAGGCCCCTTTTCTGACAGAGCTTAGCCCGCTGAAGCGTGAACTCCAGCGCATCAGGGGGGCTGTTATTGCAAACGGGCCGGATGCCGATTAGCATGACCTATTGGTAAACCCTCAGATTTCTCAGGAGCCGCATCATGTTTCACGCCTTGAAGATTGTTCTGCCCGTCG
>REEF01000957.1 GCA_007695205.1 Planctomycetaceae bacterium | reverse complement strand
AGCGTTTTCCACATGGTTCGTTATTGCCCGAAAACGACTCCCGACCCCGTTCGCGTTGGGTACCACCATACGAAATCCGACAGTTATTGTTTTGCCGATGCTTAGTTGTCTCCGCCGGCCCACTTCCGCAGTTCTGCTTCTCCAAGCACCCCCCAATAGACGCGAATATCGGACAGCTCGCCTTGGAATTCGTGAGGCGTATCGTAGTCGCCGATCGGCGAACTGGGATCGCGTCCGACGTGGAAAGCCACATTGGGTTTGGAGCTCAAGATTGCACCTTGACCGCTGGCGACTCGTTGGCCGTCGACGTACAGATGGATCTGTGCCTGATCGTCCAGCACGGCGGCCAAGTGGACTGGTTGCCCTTGCGGCAGGGCCTTGTCGGCAGCCACTTGGACCAATTGGCCACTGCTACGCACCGCGAAAGTCGGCATGCCATCGGCCAGGTACAAGGCATAGCCCATATTCTCGCCGCCTTGCGCCACCAGCACTCCATCGCCTCGAGGTACCGCATGGGCGCCCAGCGTGATGGGCTTGAACGCCGGGTCCAAATCCCCCCGCGTCTGCCGTTGGTTGGACTCGTAGGCCACAACCTGCTGTAAGGGGACCTCCTTCAAATGGTGCAACTTACGACGCAACGCGATCTGATCCGGCGATACGTACGGATCGTCGTCACGGTAGTACTTCTGCAGCCGAGCCAGTTCGGCTTTCATCTCGGCTTGGACCGCTGCGTATTCCGGCGAGCCGTAGACGTTGTTCACCTCGTGCGGGTCGGCCTGTAGATCGTACAGTTCCCATTCCTCCAATTGGTAGAAGTGGGCGATTTTGTAACGAGCCGTCCTGGCACCGTAGTGGCGGTTGACCATGTGGACGGAGGGGAATTCGTAGTAGTGGTAGTAAACACTCGTTCGCCAGTCGTCCGGCGAGTTGCCTTGGAGCAGCGGGACCAGCGACCGTCCTTGCATGTCGTCCGGTACCGGCACACCGGCCATGTCCAACATGGTCGGCGCCCAGTCCAGATTGCTGATCATGTCCTTGTTTTCGGTGCCTTTGGTGAGTCCCGGCCAACGGATGATTAGGGGCGTGCGCAACGACGGCTCGTAGATGAATCGCTTGTCGTACCAGCCATGATCGCCCAGGTAGAAGCCTTGATCCGATGCATAGATGACGATGGTATTCTCGGCCAACCCGGCCTGTTCCAGATATTCCAGCATCCGGCCCATGTTGTCGTCCACCGACGCGATGGTCCGCAGATAATCTTTGACATAACGTTGATACTTCCAGCGGAGCAGATCGTCGCCTTCTAGCTGCGCATCGCGGAAGGCCTGATTCTTCGGACCGTACGCGGCATCCCAGGCGGCTCGCTGCTGGTCGTTCATCCGGTGGTAATCGTTGTTCTTCCACCGCTGCCATTCGATCTTCGGGCTGTCCTCTTGCGGCGGCACCTTCAAATCGTAGCCCAAAAACATGTGTCGGCCGATCTCCATCTCCTGCTCGCGTGCCGCCCGGCCTCGGGTCTCGTAATCGTCGAACAGCGTGGGCGGTTCGGGAAGCTGGATGTCGTCGTACAGCGTCAGATGGTCCGGGCCGGGCATCCATTCGCGATGAGGCGCCTTGTGGTGGTACATCAGCAAAAACGGCTTGTCCGGGTCTCGGCCTTCCTCCAGCCAGTGGAGGCACTTGTCCGTGATGATATCGGTGACATAGCCGGTGACGCGATGCCGCCCTTCGGGAGTGATGAAATCCGGGTTGTAATAGTTACCTTGCCCGGGCAGGATGTCCCAATGGTCGAAGCCGGTCGGATCGCTTTGCAGATGCCACTTTCCGATCATCGCGGTTGCGTAGCCCGCCTCGCGCAGCAACTTGGGAAACGTCTGCTGCTGGCCATCGAATCGATCCCGGTTGGTCAATTGGCCGTTCAGATGGGAATGCTTGCCCGTCAGCAACGTCGCTCGGCTGGGAGCACAGATCGAATTGCCCACGAAAACGTCTCGGAACAGCATGCCCTGTCGAGCAAGGCGGTCCATGTTCGGCGTCTGGTTAATCACCGAGCCGTACGCGCTGATCGCATGCTGAGCGTGATCGTCGGTGAAGATAAAAACAATGTTCGGCCGTTCATCGGCCCGAATCTCGAACACGGCGGCTGACAACACCAGCGCCAGTCCCACCAAACCCAGCATGCCCAGTTGCCCGGGGCGTTTTCGAACGTTGCCGTGCGTCATCGATTCACCTTTCTCGTTTCTGGGTGCGATTCTTGTACGAACATACTGATTGTCCCTCGACAAAAGATCGCATTCAAGTCCCCTTCAATCAAAGCGCGAAAAGAGGGATAACTTTAGTGATCTGCTGCGGCCGTCGCTGGGGGATAGCGCACGATCCAAGGCCAAAAAGAATTCGAGGGGCAAGCGATGAGAGATGCATTCTTTCTGGGGGTAATACTGGTTGTGCCTGCAGCGTTGGTGATCGCGTTGCTGTATTCCTTGGCCAAATTCGCGTGGGCAGCGTACCAGGATTGGCGTCTGTTTCGCGAGTTGAACGTGATTCAAGCGGAAAGCGCTGCTCGACGGGAACACAAACGGGCCGATCGGCAGAAGCGATTGGACAACGGGTGCGAACATGCCTTCGGCACCGGACTGGGCGGCTTCCCTCCGAACGCGTGCCCCAAGTGCGGGATCGAACGGGAAAAGCCCATGGGACGATGCGATCACGTCTGGCGGCGAAAAGACGGGCCGGTGATCGGCAGCTATTGCGAAAAGTGCGGCAAGCAGTACCAACCAGAGTAACCATCCAACGACGATCAACGGCCCGCTTCGAGTGAAAGCGGTTTCGATGATGGAAGGCCGAAAGGAACGACGCAATGGATCTGGGACTTCGCGACAAAGTCGCATTGGTGACAGGTGGTTATCGGGGACTGGGGCGTTCGATCTGCCGGATGCTGGCCGACGAGGGGGCTTGCGTGGCGGTGAACCATCGGCACAGCCCGGATCAGGCAAACGAGCTGGTCCAGCAGATCCGCCGTCAGTGTGGGACCGCTGCCATCGCGGTCGCGGGTGATGTCGCGAACGAAGCCGATGTCGCGCGCATGTTCGACCAGATCGAACAGGAACTGGGACCCGTCGATGCGTTGATCAACAACGCAGCCTACTGCCCGCCGGCGGCGACGGTCGATTTGACGTTGGAAGAATTTGAACGAGCGATGCACGTCAATCTGGCGGGTACCTTTTTGTGCAGCCGCGAGCTGGCTCGGCGTTCGCTGCCCGCTAGCCGGACGGGCAAGATCGTCAACATCTCGTCTCAAGCAGCCTTCCGGGGCTCGGAGTCCGGAAAAACGGCTTACGATGCGAGCAAAACCGGGATCATCGGCTTTACGATCTCGCTGGCTCGCGAAATGGCTCCGCATGGGATCCTTGTCAATTGCGTCGCCCCAGGTTTGATGTACACCGAAATGCTGGCCCCCGCCGTCGATGCGGATCCCGAGCGATTCAATCGTCGGGTTCCCCTGGGGCGGCTGGGCAAGACCGAAGAGATCGCCGCGATGGTGGTGTTTTTGTGCTCGCGTCATGCCGACTACATGACCGGTGCGACGGTCGATGTCAGCGGCGGCTTGGCCATGCATTGACATCGTCCTGCTCTCGCGTCATGCTAAGCAAGGGCGGGCAAGGCCCGTTCGGCGCGGGTCTCTGACCCCGCCGAAACAGCCGACCGTTCGGCGCAGGTCGACCGTTCGGCGCGGGTCTCTGACCCCGCCGAAACAGCCGACCGAAGGTCTCCAATGCTCGTTTTGTTTCGGCCGTCACGCAAGGCCGGGCAAAGCCTTTGGGCCAGAACGTAAAGCGCCAGAACGCAGCGTCAGGGGCAGCAAACGCCCCGGACGCATCCAACTCTCATGCCAGGAGCCGAACATGCCATCCAGGGCTTTGACCATTTGGGAAACGAATTCGGGTGGCCACAGAAACCTTGATCCCGGCGGTGTGGGCCGGTCTCGGTTCGACACGTGTCACGTTCGTCGCGCGGTGCCGATCTTGGTGCTCGTTTGGCTGGCCGGTTGCGTCACCGGCTGGCCTGGATGGGCATTCGCCGAACCGCCAGCCGCCAGCCTGACGATCCGTGCCGATTGGTTCGATCGCGGCAACGTGCGTGTCAGCCTGCCGGGCCAGTCCTACGCGGACCAGTATGCCTGTATCTGGAATGCGGGCGAGTTGCCGAACCGGGCCGAGTACGACATCGATTTCCCCGTGACGGCGCGATACACCATCTCCGCACTTTATGCCGCTCAGGCGTCTCGCCCGGTCGACATTTACTTGAATGACCAACCGATTCATCGCGGTTTTTCGTCCGAGACCGGAAGTTGGCAAACCAGTTCCGCTCGCTGGGAAACCCAGGACACGATCGAGATCAGTCAAGGCCGGCATACCATCAAACTGATCTGTCCCGGCCCCATGCCGCATATCTGCGCGTTGCGATTCGAATCGCCGACCCCTTTTCCGGACGACTGGCGATTGGACCGCTCCGCAGCCGCTCGGCACCGAACTCCAGCCGCCTGGCCAAGCTATCCTGGGCACCTGATCCCCGAGGTTCCGCTGCTGGCCGACCTGGATCGGGGCTTGCAGGTCGAGGTACTGCCAGCGGGTCAGTATCGGCACGTTGATTGGTCGGGAACCGACGAACTGGCGATGACGCCCGTCACCGAACCTCCGCCGCGCACGCCGTGGGTAGCGCGTCTGACCGGTGCGACAGCCGACGGTGCTGTCGACCAGGCAGCCTTGGAATTATCGCCCGAGCGTCTGCGTGAGATGCTGCGTCGCACGGAGCGATTGATCGACGATTTTCATACGTTGGACCGAGCGGACGTGCGTTGGCTGGGCGAACAACAACAGCGTGCGGGTCGGTTGCATGACCGCTTGGATGCTTGGGAGGCCGAAGCAGGAGACCATCGGCAGGACTGGGAGCGTTTCAGTCGAATCTACCTGGACGGTCTTCGTCTGCAGCGTTACGTGGCGGCTAATAATCCGCTGCTGGACTTTGACCGATTGTTGTTGGTGCGGCGCGGCATGGGCAGCCCGGCTCTGGGGCTGCCGCAGAACTGGCAGAGCAATTGTGCGTTGCCCGCGACAGGGTTCGACGACCAGATCGCCATCCTAACGCTCGGTGAAGCGACCGATTCCCTGACGACGCTGTATCGACCGGATGGATCGCATTTCGTCGGCGACCTGGATCTGCATTTCGACGGCGAACGCTTGCTGTTCTCATCGATCGGATCGCAAAATCGCTGGCATGTCTTCGAATTGCAAACCGACGGGACCGGACTGCGACAGGTGACCGAGTCGTTGCCCGACGTCGATCATTACGACGCTTGCTACCTGCCCGATGGCGCGATCCTGTTCACCTCCACCGCGTCGATGGTTGCCGTACCATGTGTCAACGGCAGCACGCGAGTCGCCAATTTGTACCGTAAGGACCCGGACGGCTCGATCCGGCAGTTATGTTTTGACCAGGAACACAACTGGTGCCCCACCGTCATGGAAGATGGTCGTGTCATGTATTTGCGTTGGGAGTATACCGATACACCGCACAGCCATGATCGCGTGTTGTTCAGCATGAACCCGGACGGCACGGCACAGCGGGAGTTCTACGGCAGTAATTCCTACTGGCCCAATTCGTTGTTTTACGCGCGTCCGATCCCTGGACGCCCTGGCATGTTCGCGGGGATCGTGGGCGGGCACCACGGCGTGCGCCGCAAGGGGGAACTGGTGTTGTTCGACGCATCGCGAGGACGCCGCGAGACGCAGGGCGCGGTTCAGCGGATCCCGGGATACGGTCGCCCCTTGCTGTCGATGGACGATCCGGACTTCGACGAAAAAAAGATCCTAGATAACCTGGTCGACGATTCGTGGCCCAAGTTCCTGCATCCTTATCCGTTGAACGAACGTTATTTTTTGGTCGCTTGCCAGCCGACGCCCCAGTCGCGATGGGGGATCTATCTGGCCGATGTCTTCGACAACCTACTGCTGCTGGCGGAATCGCCCGGCACTGCGTTGTTCGAGCCGATTCCGTTGCGCCCTACGCCTCGACCCCCGATCATCCCATCCCAGGTCGATCAAGAACGCCGCGACGGTCTGGTCTACCTGGCGGACGTCTATGCCGGGGACGGCTTGCAAGGTGTTCCTCGCGGTGCCGTTCAGCGCCTGCGGCTGATCAGCTACCACTACCTGTATCCGGGCATGGGCGGGCCGCAAGGCGTTGTGGGGATCGAGGGGCCTTGGGATATCAAACGCATCCTCGGCACGGTGCCTGTGCAAGCAGACGGATCGGCCCTGTTCCGCGTCCCAGCCAACACGCCGATCGCCGTCCAACCGCTGGATGCGCAAGGCCAGGCACTGCAGTTGATGCGTAGCTGGTTCACGGTCATGCCCGGCGAGGTGCTGTCGTGTGTCGGGTGTCACGAGAGCCAGAATTCAGCGCCGCCGTCGGCCCCGAACCTGGCGGCATACCGACCGCCGGCGGAGATCGAGCCCTGGTATGGGCCGGCACGCGGATTCAATTTCGAACGGGAAGTACAGCCCGTGCTGGACCGCCATTGTGCCGGTTGCCATCATGGCCAGCCCGATGGACCGGGCCAACCCGCTTTCGATCTCCGCGGCCTGGAACGGATTACCGATTACCGCAGTGTCTACCACGATGGCGGCCGGGACGCCGGCCATTTTTCCACCTCGTATGCCCAACTGCACCGCTTTGTGCGACGGCCGGGACTGGAGAGCGATTACCATCTGCTGATGCCGATGGAATTCCACGCCAGTACGACCCAGTTGATGCAACTGTTGACCAAAGGCCACCATGGCGTGGAATTGGACGCCGAGAGCTGGGATCGGCTGATCACCTGGATCGATCTGAATGCCCCGTTCCACGGGACATGGACCGAGATCGCCGGTGCCGATCGCGTTCAACCCTGGGCTCAGCGACGCCGCGAACTGCTGCAACGATATGCTCGCATGGACTGCGACCCCGAATCCGAAGCCCGCAACGGACCGCGTCGGCAGATCGAACCCTTGCTGCCTGAACGGCCCTCCCCAGAACAGGCCCCGTCGCTAGACACGACGAATTGGCCCTGGTCGCCCGACACGGCCCGGCAACGCCAGCAGCAGTTGGGCGACGCGCGTCGCACCATCGATCTGGGCGACGGCGTAACGATGAACCTGATGCTGATTCCGGCCGGCGAATTCGTCATGGGGGACGACCAGGGCGCACCCGACGAAATTCCCAGGACTCGCGTTCGCATCGAGGAACCGTTCTGGATGGGGCAGATGGAGGTGACCAACCGCCAGTATCAACGGTTTGACCCCAGCCACGACAGCCGAGTTGAATCCAGGTTTGCCATGCAATTTGGCGTTCGCGGCTTTTACGTGAACGAGCCGGATCAACCGGTGGTGCGAGTTCCCTGGCAGCGAGCGATGGACTTCTGCGATTGGCTGAGCCACCGAACGGGCCTGCAGTTCTCGCTTCCCACCGAGGCTCAATGGGAATACGCGTGTCGCGCCGGTACGGCAACGGCGTTTTCATTCGGAGCGGTCGATGCAGATTTTTCAACACACGCCAACTTGGCCGACGCCATGCTCAGCCAGTTCGTCTGTCATCCGTATAAAAAGCATCGCGAGCCCCTGCCGAACCCCAGCCCTTACGACGATTGGATTCCAAAGGACACTCGCTTCAACGACGGTGGGTTCCTGTCCGAAGCGGGCGGAAGGTACTCGCCCAATCCCTGGGGGCTTGACGATATGCACGGGAACGTCGCCGAATGGACTCGATCGGCGTATCGGCCTTATCCGTACTGCGATCGCGATGGCCGGAACCGAGTCGACGGGGATGAAAACCGAGTGGTACGCGGCGGATCGTGGCGGGACCGGCCGGCGCAGGCGACCAGCGCTGTCCGCCAGAGCTATCGTCCCTACCAGGGTGTCTTCAATGTCGGCTTCCGAGTCGTCAAGGCGGTCGAGCACCCGACGGGAAGCGAGTGATTTCTGAAGACCCGCACGATGCAAACATCAAAGAACGCCGCATCGTGCAGGTTTTTCCGAAGACAACCAACGGAAGATCGCTCAGGTCTGGAGGGTCCACGGTTCGCGCTGCGGCCGACTGACGATCGCGTGGTCGTTGGCTTGAGCGTCGCTTCGGAAGGCTCGCTGCTCGGGGTTCCAGAGCAGTTTGCGTTTTAGCAGCATGGCGATGTTGGCCGTATGCGACAGTTCCATCGCGCGGTTATGTGTAAAGACGTCGGAGATCGGCAGACTGCGATCCTTGACGCAGTCAAAGAAATTGGCCATGTGGCTGGTCAACGGCATGCCGCGGTACAGTTGCACAACCTGCTCATCAAGCCAGCGGCGGTCGGCGGGATTGGCGTTGATCTGCTCGATCGGCCGGCCGGTCAATCCGCCCCGGTTGACCCGGATACGTCCCTGATCGCCCTCGATGATCACTTCGTTGCCCCGGCTGACCAGATTGATCGTGTTGCCGTTGGCAAAACGTAGCGTGCAATCGAAATTCATAAAGACCGTGTACATATTCGCCGTCTGTTGCGGATCTTCCAGGTAAGCGTTCAGATCGAAGTCGGGTGGGATTCCGGGCGGCAGTTCTCCTTGGCCTTCGATTTCATCCGGACCGGAGTTCTCCACGCCCAGGGCCCACATGGCAATGTCGTTGTGGTGGATGCCCCAGTCGGTC
>REEF01000835.1 GCA_007695205.1 Planctomycetaceae bacterium | reverse complement strand
GAGTCCCAACCTACAAAGATGCGCGCACCGTGCACGCATCCTACAGGTGAAGACTGTTAATAAGACGTGCGAATTCTGTGCCACAAAAAAACATTCAATGTTTCGGCACGGGACGTGCTGTGACAGGAGAGTCAGGCGAGCATCGCTACAGTCTCCTAGTCGGAGAACGAAATCAATCGAACAACAGCATAAGGAGGACAGATGATGTCGATGAGGATTTTGAATCGTCAAACGTTTTTGGTCGCCACCTTGGTGGCACTTGTCACTGCCATCGGGATCAATGCGGTGACCAGCGGGTCCAGCCCCTTGTTTCCAGGTGCCGTGGTGACGCCGATTCGGTACGCCCCGACGGAGATTCCGCCGGTGACGCCCGAGCAGGCGGAGCGAGCGCTCAGTTCTGCTCGTGACCTTTCGACGGCGTTCCGCGTGGCCAGCGAACAGGTCTTGCCATCGGTGGTCGCCATCGAAACCACCGCGGCCGCTGTTCAGACGCCGAGCGAGCGGCGACCATCGCCCGTTCCGCCGGGACGAAGCCCCTTGCCCCCGGGACGGAATCCATTCGAGGGTACGCCCTTCGAAGAATTCTTCCGTGACATGCCGTTCGGCGAGGGCCACCGATTCGAGATGCCGCCCGGCCAGCAGATGCCGCGTCGCAGCGGGTTGGGGTCCGGAGTCATCTTCGATGAAGCGGGGCTGATCATGACCAACAACCATGTCGTTGCGGGAAGCGGTTCGGTCAACGTCCGATTGCACGATGGTCGTGAATACACCGCCAGCGAAGTTTGGACAGACCCGAGGACCGATATCGCCGTGCTGAAGATCGACGGAGCGGACGATCTGGTCGCCGCTCGCTTGGGCAATAGTGATGCCATGGCGATCGGGGATTGGGTGCTGGCATTGGGACAGCCATTCGGTTTGGAAAGCACGGTGACGGCGGGCATCATCAGCGCCAAGCATCGCGGGCTGGGCATCGCCCAGCGGGAAAGCTTCCTGCAAACCGATGCGGCGATCAATCCGGGCAACAGCGGGGGTCCGTTGGTGAATCTGGATGGCCAGGTGATTGGGATCAACACGGCCATCTCGACCCGTAGCGGAGGCAACGAAGGCATTGGGTTCGCGGTGCCTGTGAATCGAGCCAAATGGGTTGCTCAGCAACTTGCGACAGACGGAGTCGTTCGCCGTGCGTACCTGGGCGTGGTCATCCAACCGGTGACCCAGGAGCTGGCCGATCAGTTCCAGGTGCGGCCCCGTCAGGGCGTGGTCGTCTCCGAGGTACTGCCAGACACACCAGCGGCCAAGGCGGGCGTCCAGCCGGGCGATGTCATCGTAGAAATCGCCGGAGTTCGGGTGTCCAGCTCGCAGGAGCTGATCGCGCTGGTGGAACAAGCCGAACTCGGCAAGCCGCACGCGCTGACGATCAAGCGGAACGGCAAGATGCAGGAACTGGCCTTTACTCCCGAACCGCAACCCGATGACTACGGTCTGGCCCAACGCGACGTGCCGCGGGATCGACCTGCAGAGGGTTCGCAATTCGACGAACTGGGCCTGGAACTCGGCTCGCTCGAACCGGAAGTAGCTCAGCAACTGGGCCTGCAAGACGTGGAAGGCGTCGTGATCATGGGGGTCCAGCAAGGCACCATCGCCGATCGTGCTGGATTGGAGAGCGGGATGGTCATCACGCAGATCAATCGCCAGCCGGTGACCGATTTGGCCTCGGCCGAAAAAATCCTGGAAGAAGCCTCGTTGCAGGAAGGCATTCTGCTGCTGATCCGAACAGCTCAGGGATCGCGCTTCGTCGTGTTACGACAAGCCTGATCGGTGATGCTCAGGCCAGGCGTCTGAGCCAGAAAACTCCAGCCCTGCGGCCCGGTGTACTCCTCTTCACCGCGGCCGCATCCCGGGGAGCCCGGTTTCGTTATCGAAGCCGGGCTTCCTTTTTTTTCCCGCCACGGCAAGCCGCCCTTCCTGGGAAATCACCCGCCGATCAAAACACGTCCAGCATGAAGTGGTGTCCCGAGTGCCAGCGACGGCCGGCTGGGTAAAAGTTGTGCCACTGCTGGTTGTAGACCGGGATCCGCATTTCCTGCGGATACCGGTAGTACAAGTCCTCGCTGCTGCGATAGTACTCGTTACCCCAGAAGTTTTGCGGGTAAAACACGTAGGGATAATGGTAAAATCGTTCCCAGTCCCGGTTCCCGTACGCCCCGCCCCAAACTCGGCCAAAAGCACGGTGCTGGTCCGCCGAGGCTGGCGTGGCTTGCAAACAGAACGAAAGGACGGAAACGGCCAATAACGCCAAAACGGCTCGACGAATCATCACAATTCCCCCCGGGATGGTGACAGTTGGTGCATCTAGCTGACTCAGCAGCTTACATCGGCTAACCGTCGCTAATGGCATTAGCGCAAAAACCGGCAAAACCGGCCATCTAATGCGGCGAACGTATATCCAGCGCGCCCCGCGGCCGACATTGCCACGAACAGAAAGCTAACGTTCAGGGCGGTCGCAGAGCGACCGAAAATAAGCTTGGATTGGCGTCAAACTGCAGCGTTTCGCGTTTATCATCCCGCGTTGAAAGAACATCCAGCGCGGCGGAACGGGGGCCGTGATTATTGCCCCATTCTTTCCAGATTAACGCTTGAGTCGCCGTATGCTTGCAGTATAATGGGGAGATACGGGCAATCTAGGCGCGATTGCACGGATCATTCAGGGGATTTGTATCACTACACCAGTTGAGGAGGGAAGAAAGACTATGATCAGGGGAACGATTCTTGGTATTGCCATCCTGGCCGTGGCCGGTCTGTTTTTGGTGGCCGCCGCTCCGCAGGATGCCTTTGCCGGTCATGGCTATGCCGTGACGACCAGTGCACCGGTCACGACCAGCGCCCCGGTAACCACCAGTGCGCCGATGATGACGTCGTGGGCACCGGTGACCACCAGCGCTCCCGTGACCACCAGTGCCCCACGAGTAAGGGTGCACCGGCATCGGCATTGGGGGGCGCCCATGACAACCTGTGCGCCGGTCACGACCAGCGCGCCCGTCACGACCAGTGCGCCGGTCACGACCAGTGCGCCCATGACGACCTGTGCGCCGGTTACGACCAGCGCACCGCGAGTCCACGTGCGTCGGGTGATGGTTCGTCCCGCGACCACCTGTGCCCCCGTCACGACCAGTGCTCCGGTCACGACCAGTGCTCCGGTCACGACCAGTGCCCCGGTGCACCGGGTCATGATGGCCCCGATCCAGAAGGGCGAAGGTGCCGTTCAGAAGTAAGCCGGGTCTTATCCAGAGACCGGCCGAAATCGTGATCAAGCTGAGATTTCGAGCGATCGCGTTTTTCGAACACGATTCTGCTGTGTCAAGCCGAACTTCCAGCTTCACTTATCGGGCCTCCTTGTGAGGCCCGATTTCTTTTGATCTTCCCCTCTTTCCGCTGAATTCCAGCCGGGTGGCTCGTCGAAGAAAAGACGAAACCCAACCCTGCCGGAAGTCCCGCCCATGGAAAGAGACAACGCGAACCGTCAAACATTCGGCCGAGTGCGAGTTTCTGAAGCAGCGGTTGCGTCGGTTCTGGTATTGGCAGCCTGCTGGGCATCCGGATCGACCGGGCTGATGGCCGAACCGTTACGGATCGTTGGAACTTGGCTGTTGCTGGGAACCGCCCTGCTGTTGGCGGGCATCGGTCGCAGGACGGGTCTGCCGCGGCCTTCGTGGTCTTGGGGGCTGCCGGTGGTGCTGCTGGTCCTTCCACACACCGGCTGGACGGATGCTCGTCACGAGATACTGCTGGTCGCCGCGCTGGCTGCATGTCTGGCCGATGCGCATCGCGGCGCGGCGCGTTCGATGCTGGGCGGCGTCACACTGGGCATCCTCTTGTGGGGAATCCTGTCGATCGTTGGCCGAAGCAACGCAGCCGTCTGGCGTCTGACAGAACAATGCGGGTTATGGATGGGCGATCTCGCCGAACGGTTGTCCGGTACCAAACTCGCGATCGGCGGTTCGTTCGGTGCGGTCGAGCTGTTGGTGCTGCTGGTGATTCTGTACGCGATCTGGCTGAGGACGGCTTCGGGGGCGCGGCTTGGTCGAGCCGTCTTGGCGTTGGTTCTGGTCGCTGGGGTGCACCTGGGTTACCTGGTTCTACTGGCCCGCAGCCCGGATCTGATCGCGGCGTTACCGGAAGTTGCCGAGCGTGCCTACGAGCATCCGTACACACCGCCGCCCTGGTCCTGGTCGGCGGCTGTCAACACGCTGTTACCATGGAACCTGCCATTGCTGGCCGCCATCGTGCAATCATCGCTACTGGGCCTGCTGTTTCGCTGGTCACGTTGGCCGATCCTCGACACGATCGATGGGCATGCAACCGAGAGCCATGCAACCGACAGCGTTGCCTGCTGTCCTCGCATCGCTGCCTGGTTACGCGGAACACGCGGCGTCGTCCTGCTGATGGTCTTTGCCGTCGGGATGACTCTGATCAGCGATTTGTCATGGGGGCGGACCGATCTGGCAGGCAAGATCATCCTGGCCAATGGGCAGGGGCGAGTCGATTGGCGACAACCGGTCCACGATCGCTACGGTCGCCAGTCCGCAGGCATGTTCGGCATGTTGCCCAAGTTGGTTCAAAGTCTGGGGGGGGAACTGCGAGTCGTCCAGCAGTGGGATGAAGACGAGTTATCCGTCGCGGACGCCGTCTTGTTACTGCACCCCACCAACGAATTGGCGACGGAATGCAGGGAGCATATCCTAGCGTACGTCCGGCGTGGTGGCAGGTTGCTGGTGGTCGCCGAGCCTCATCTTCGTCAGGGCGATGAGGTCAGCGAACACAACGAAGTCCTTGCCGGTACGGCGATTTCCGTACGTCGCGATGTGGTCGTCCCCATGACTTCCGGGTGGCAGCATGCTTTGCAAGTCACAGCGCATCCGACAACCGCCAACATCAATCGTCGAGCCAACCATTCCTTTACCGGGACCGGATCTTCATTGGACATCCGCTGGCCAGCGCGTCCGTTGCTCGTCGGCCGCTGGGGTTGGAGCGATCCGGGTAGCGATTCCCTGTTCACGGGGGTCCAACGATGGGAAGCGGGCGAGCGGTTGGGGGATTTGGTGCTAGCGGCCGAACAGTCGCTGGGACGCGGGCGGTTGGTGGTGATCGGCGACGGGCACGGCCTGACGAACGAGGGCGGATTTCGTGGGTATTGGTTGACCGGATCGCTGCTGGCCTACCTGGTGGATGGAACGTCCGTGCCTCAGACCATGGGACGTCAAATCCTGTTGCTGGTCCTGACGATCGGGCTGGCCATCGCGTTGCTGATGCGGCCCGAGCCGCGGTGCCAGTTGATCGTCGCTACGGTTTTGGCCATCGGCGTTGCCGCCTGGCAGCCGATCAACGCCCAGGCTACTCGGATGGTGCCCGATGGCCGCTTGTTGGTCGACGACCACGATCGGATCGCCAGCCGATTGGCTTACGTAGGCGGCTCGCATGCCGAAGCGTACAGTGATGCACCTTGGTCGTTCGATGGGATCGAGGGACTGGCTTTGACCCTGATGCGAAACGATCTGCTGGCCCTGCACCTGCCTCAGTTGACTCGCGAGCACTTGGCTGCGGCCGGGGTTTACGTCTCGCTGGCGCCGTCTCGAACGTTTTCGGCAGGCGAGCGGCGGATGCTGGTCGATTTCGTCCAACGTGGTGGGATCTTGATCTGTACGGTCGGCGCTGAAGAATCCAGGGGCAGCCGATCGCTGCTGGCCGATTTCGGCATTCGCGTCCCGCCATCCCCCGTTCCCACGGTCAGCACGGATTTCGAGCCAGAACCGATGGGGAGGACCCGTGCGCTGTATCTGCGCGTCGAGCATCCCGAGGGGGCCGTTCACGATCTGGGGGTCAACTTCTTTGCGGGCTGGCCTGTGGAATGGATCGAAGACGAAGGGCAGGTCATGATCTACGGCGAAGGGGAGCGTCCGCTGGCGGTTCGGCGAAGTTTTGGGCAGGGCAAGGTGGTAGTGATCGGGGACAGCGGCTTCGCCTTGAACAAGAACCTGGAGTATATTGGCGGCGAACCGTTCCAGGGCGGTTACGAAAACGCGAACTTCTGGCGTTGGCTACTGACCGATCTGATCGATGGACAGTTGTGGTTGCCGCCGCTGGATCCGGAGAACGGCAGTGCGGCAACCTTTGAGCAGGAGGTGCCGTAATGGTTCGCGGTTGGATCGCCGTCGCCTGCTTGGCGGCCAGTTGGTTGTTCGGGACGGGGTACTTTGCGCCAGCTAGACCGTTGGTGGGAATCTGCCTGGTCGTGGCCGCCGTGGTTTTATTGTCCGGGTTCCGTCTGCGCCGCCCTTCCTGGCTGCTGGTCGGCATTTGCAGCGGACTGCTGCTGCCCGCCGTGCTGCTGATGCCCTGGCCGTGGAAGGCCATCGCCGTGCTGCTGCTGATCGGTTTATGGCTGCAGCGTTCTCCCCTGGCTCCCAACCGTTGGACGCAACGACTGGGGGACGGCGCGGTGATCGCTTCGATCCTGTTGCTGGTCCAGGCGGTAACGTTGCACGGATATCAGTTGGGAACCGCGCGGAACCATGAGCTGCCTGGGCCGTTGATCGCTCTGGTCGCCGGCGTGGTGGGCATGTTGGGCGTCGATGTAGCGGTCGACGGGTCGATGATCGTTTTCCGCGAGGTGCTTGCCCAAAATCGCATCGCGGCATCTTGGGAATTGCTGCTGGATCCGACCAGCGTCCTGTTCCTGGTCGGGGGGCTGGTGTGGCTGGCGTGTTACGGCTCTACGCAGATTCCTCGCGGCGCAAGAGGGGTCTGGTATCGTCAGTTGACGCTGGGTCTGGCTCTGGTTTGGGCGTTGTGGCTACCGCTACGAGCCGCATTGTTGATCGCTCTGGTGATCCATCGCACGTTGCGAGCCGATCCGCAGACGCTGCCGAACGTGGGGGACGTGTTCGTAAACAACTGGATCCACGCAGGGCTGGTGGTACCACTGGCGGCCCTGGCTGCGATCTTCCTGGTTTCCAGCACGGTGGATTCGGAGCACCGCGTGGGCAAAGTTCGTTCACCACGGAGAAAACTCTCGCCACAGACAGCGCTCCGTTCGGCAACGCTGGTCGTCGCAGGCGTGACGATCATGATGGTCGCCGTGTTCTGGGTTCCCACTGGCAAGCCCAAGGCCGGCCGCATCATGTTTGTCGAACGTCATTCGACGTGGGAGCCGACCATCGAGCCCTACGGCACCGAGATCTATGGCGAAGCCGGTTCGTACACCTATGCGGCGATCTACGAATTCTGCGGGCAGTTCTTCGAGATGTCTCGACTCTTGGAGCATGAGGCCATCGACGACCAGCGTTTGGCCCAATGCGATGTGCTGATCATCAAGACGCCCACCGCTCGTTATGCACCCGAGGAGGTCGATGCCGTCGAGCGATTCGTCCGCGGCGGCGGCGGTTTGCTGATGATCGGCGATCACACCAACGTCTTCAACATGAATACGTACTTGAACGACGTATCCCGCCGCTTTGGGTTCACGTTCCGCAACGATCTGCTGTTTTGCGTTTCGTCCCCTTACGAACAGAAGTACCATCCGCCGCCCATGCGGCACCCGGCACTGCAGCACATGCCGCCTCTGGATTTCGCGGTCGCTTGTTCCATCGACCCCGGCCGCAGTGCGGGACGGATGGTGATCCGAGCGGCCGGGCTGTGGAGTCTGCCGCCGGCGTACCAGGAAGTGAATTATCATCCGCAAGCGGAATACCGGCCTGATATGCAATACGGAGCCTGGTGCCAGGCCTGGGCGACTAATAGCGGAAAGGGCCGCGTTATCGGGTTTGGTGATTCGACCTTGTTCTCCAATTTCTGCACCTACCAGCCGGGAAAAGCAGAGCTGTTCCTGGGCATGGTGCAATGGCTGAACCATCGTAGCTGGGCGGACGCCCCCTGGGCTTGGTGGCTGCTGCGATTGCCCAGCGTGCTGATCGGCGTGCTGCTGGCAGGCTGGGGGATCCGGATCGGATGGCCATCGGTCGGTGGTCGACGTCTTGCCATGGCCTCGGCTTTGGCCGCTTGGGCCTTGGCCACGATGTTCGTGGATGCATGGAACCGCACGGCGATGCTGTGGCCCGTTGCACAGCGACCGATCCCGCACGTGGTCATCGATCGCCAGATCTCCGAAGTACCGTTGTTCACCGGTGCCTTTGCCGACGATCGGGAAGGCTTGGGATACGGCATGTTCGAACAATGGATTCCCCGACTGGGACTCTCGCTTTCACGCCGTAGCGGCAGCGATGTGTTTCTCGGCGACGCGTTGGTCATTATCACGCCGACACGTTCGGTCAGCGATCAATACCTGGAGGACCTGCGACGTTTTGTCATCGACGGCGGCCATCTGCTGGTGCTCGATTCCCCGGACGTCCAAGGCTCGACGGCACTCAGTCTGCTGGAAGCCTTCGACATGACGGCATTTCCTACCGCACCTTTGTCGCAAGCAACGCCGTTGCATGTCTTGGGCAGTGACCAGCATCCACCCATGCTTGCATCCCATGCGATCGATGGAGGCGAGCCGATCGGGTGGTGGAACGACCACGTCGTCGCCGCTCGCACTCGACATGGCCAGGGCATGGTGACCGCCATCGGATTCGGGTCGTTGTTCAACGACGCCGCCATGGGCTTTCACTGGTTGCCCGAGCCCGACGAGGAGACGCTCGAGCGGTACGAGGCCTTGTACGCCTTGTTACGTCTGGCCCTGCC
>REEF01000314.1 GCA_007695205.1 Planctomycetaceae bacterium | reverse complement strand
TTTTCGGTTTCGCATTGGTATGTCACGGACGGATTGCCAATCCGTCCTACTTGTTCGTGGGACGGATTGCCAATCCGTCCTACTTGTTTGTAAGACGGATTGCCAATCCGTCCTACTCTGGGTGCAACGATGGACTTAAAGACCGTCGTGAACGGCAGCCCGTCCGTACAACGGCATGTAGCGGTAGTAGACCTGCAAGATCATCACGCACATGGCTGTCGTGTACAATCGCCCGCCCGATTCGGCATGCTGGTCATTGAAATACCAACTCCCGTGCTCGTGGCCGCGACGTGCCTGGGTGGCGATCAACCGATCGCGCAGTTCGCGGTTCCACGCCTGCCAGCCTGGTCCTTCGTAATGATGCATCACCTGATGAGCATAATAGTTGAAATACATATCCGTCCGTGACGGCCCCAAGTTCTGCAGGTACTGGACACCATCAGCCAATCGAGGATCGTCCTGTTGCCAGCCATAGTACATCCGCGACAGCAGCCCGATCGCCGTGGGAGACGGCTGGCGCCCGGGCGTCATGTAGCCGTAGGTGGCTCCTTGCTGGTCCTGCACCGAATCCAGGAACTTTTCGGCCCGTGCCAGCACCAGGTCGGGAACCTGCAGACCGGCCAACTGGGCACTGCGCAGGGCCATGATCTGCCAGCCGAACACGGTCGTATCTCCGGGCTGGCCGGGGTAATACCGCCAACCGCCCTGATCGTGCTGGACGTTGGCGATGAAATCGATAGCCGCTTGGGCCGGACCACGCAACGATTCGTCTCTCATCATCGCATAGGCCTCGCACAGCGCGATGGCGGCGATACCCTGGGCGTACATCGTGCCTTCCTGCAGATCGCCCCCATGCCGTCCGATGATCATGCGGCTGGTCAGATAGTACAGGCCTCGTTCGACCGCGTCGAAGTATTGGCTTTCGTCGGTCGTATGGCCGGCACCCAAGAAGGGCAACAAGACCAGTCCGGTCGATCCGGTGGTGGAGGCCACCGAGCCCGGATTGCCGCACGCGTTGCCGCAGGCTCCACCGCGATGATCGAAACGCCAACTGCCGTCGGTCCGTTGATGGGCCGCCAACCAAGCCAGGCCGCGTGCCATGGCATCTTCGCTATCGGCCGTGCCGCCTCGAGTCCGCACCAGATTGGCCCGCGACTGCGGATCGCGCCCCTCCAGGCCACCGCCCCGTAACTGGCTGCCCGTGACCAACAATAAATCCCTAGGCTGGAAACTTCTCGGCCGATGCTGAGCATCCGGCGTCGATTCGGAGGAACTCGGGATCGGCGTTAACACAATCTTGGGCACCGTCGGTGCGATCAGCGTCGGTTCCACGCTGCCCAATCGGTCGTCCCAAGGGCCGGGCGGCGGTTCGGTGACCGCCAAGTCGCCCGTCAGAACAGCCAGCGGTGGATCGTCGCTCGGCTCCGTCACCACAATCACCACACCACTAGGTTCGCGACCCACCAGAAGAACGAAGTATCCCAAGGTCAACAGCAGCATCAGATGGAACAGGAGACTGACCACAAAGCCCGACATGCCCTCGAACCGGGTGTCATGAAACCCAGATCGAAAACCTAAACGATCGGCGACGGCCATTGCGGCTCGCAATAAGAAAGCTCGGTTTTGCATCTTCTCCACGGGGGATATCCCACCAGAACGTGTTGCTTGCGGGACTGCGACGCGCCCATCACATCACTTCGACCTGTTTCGGAACTCACCAGCCGATGGTTCAATCAAGTCCCCTGATCGTGCGTCGATTCGGCGAACGTGTATCGGGGGATTCGATCTTGAGGAAGATACCATTGATGGGCTTCGTGGGCTTCATATGCTGATTCGCTGAAAAAATAGAGACTTGAGACCTGCCGCTTGTCCCCTTACACTTGTGGCAGCGAATCATATTGTCGAGAATATCCAAAGTAAGGGATCATTATATCATGAAATCCAGGCTCCGACATGGCCGCATCAATTCGTTGTGGACGTTTGTCTTTGGCGGAACGTTGGCGGTCATCCTGTTGACAATGATGCTGCGTTGGGGTGGCCCCCAACCCGAAGGTGTTGGAAATCGTCTAACCATCTATTGTGCCGCCGGTTTGCGTGCGCCCTTGGAACAGGTCGCCGAACGTTATCAGCAGGAATATGGGATTACGATCGACGTTCAATACGGCGGTTCGAATACCCTATTGAACCAATTGGAGATCGACAAGTTCAGCGATGTGGACCTGTACCTGGCGGCGGATGACCTGTACACCGACGCGGCGCGCGAAAAGGGTTTGGCGGCCGAGGTCTTGCCGATCGCCTATCAACGGCCGGTGATCGCCGTACAGCAAGGCAACCCGAAAAACATCACCTCGTTCGAGGATCTGTTGAGCGACCAGGTGGTTCTGGCGCTGCCTGATCCGGATCATGCGGCGGCGGGCCGAGTCGCCCGCGAGCGGCTGTCCGCGGCGACCGACGGCCAGCAGAGCCTCTGGGATCGACTGGAACAACATGTGGTCGAAGGCAGGCGAGGCGTGTTCAAGCCGACCATTAACGATGTGGCAGCGGACATCAAGTTGGGCAGCGTCGATGCGGGGATCGTCTGGGATTCGACCACCGCGATGCCTTCGTTCCGCGACGAACTGGAGGCCGTTTTCTTGCCCGAGTTGGCCGGACCACCCAACCTGGTCAGCATCTGCGTCTTGAATTCATCGCGACGTCCGACGTCTGCACTGCGATTCGCCCGCTACGTATCGGCCAGCGATCGTGGACTGCCATCGTTCGAGGAGTTTGGTTTGGCTCCGATCGAAGGCGATGTGTGGGCCGAGCGACCGGAGATCACTTTTTTTTGCGGGGCGGTCAGCCGCAGGGCGATGGAATCGATCATCGAGGAATTCGAAAAACGAGAAGGCTGCGTCGTCAATACCATCTATGACGGTTGTGGTATCCTGACCAGCCGCATGCAGACCATCGAAGCTCAAAGCCAGGCTCAGGGCTTTCCCGATGTGTACATGGCGTGTGACCTGTACTACTTAGAGAACGTCAAGGACTGGTTTCAGGAAGCGGCCAACGTGTCGAATGCAGAAATCGTGATCGCCGTCCCCAAGGGCAGCACCAAGGTCACCAGCTTGAGTGACTTGGTCAAGCCAGGGATTCGAGTCGCGGTCGGTGAGCCGGATCAGTGCACCATCGGCGCGTTGACGCGGCGACTGATGGTCAAGGAAGGGCTGTACGATGCGTTGAAGGAAAAGCAGCAACAAGACGGCGAAGTGGTTGTCGAGAAGAGTTCGTCAGCGCTGCTGGTCCCCGACGTGGTCACCGGGCATGTGGATGCCGCCGTGGCCTACATCACCGATGTGATGGCCAACCGCGACGATGTGGACGTGGTCCGGATCGAATCCTCGTTGAACATGGCGATCCAGCCGTTAAGCATCGCCCGCACCAGCAGGCACAAACACTTGATCCGGCGACTGTTCCAACGGATCGCCGATTCGCCCGACGCCTTTGAAGACGCCGGCTTTCAATTCCGGCTGGATGAACTGCCCTTGGTCGAAGCCATGGAGTCGCGCGCCCCGTGAACGCCGCAGACGCCGCACAATACGAACTGGGCCGACCGCGGTCGGCGCGATCGATCGCCCTGTCCGACACGTGCTTCTATCTGGCGTTGACCATCATCGGGGCGACGTACGTGCTGCTGGTGATCGCGATGCTGGTCGCCGACGCTGCCTACATGATCCGCCAGTCGATCCGAGCCGCTGACCAGGCAGCCGATCCCACGTGGGCCATGCTGACAGCCAACCCGATCGTCGTCGCACTGGCCGATCCCAAAATCCAGTACTCGATCTGGTTAAGCATGATCTCTTGCACCCTGTCGGCGATCCTCTCGGTGGCCGTGGCCGTGCCCTTGGGCTACCTGATGTCCCGGCACCGGTTCTTCGGACGGCGCTTGCTGGACGCCATCCTGGACATCCCGATCGTCCTGCCGCCGCTGGTCGTCGGGCTCAGCCTGCTGATCCTGTTCCAATTTCCGCCGTTCAACTGGTTCGCTCGCAGCATCGTCTATCAGGTGCCGGCCGTGATCCTGGCACAATTCGCGGTGGCCGGTGCTTTCGCCGTCCGCACGATGAAAGCGACGTTCGACCATATCGACCCGCGCTGCGAACAGGTCGCCCTGTCGTTGGGCTGCAGCCGAGCACAAGCCTTTGGTTGGGTCGTGCTACCCGAAGCGGGCCGCGGGATGATGACGGCCTTTACGCTGGCTTGGGCTCGGTCGTTGGGCGAATTCGGACCGTTGCTGATCTTTGCCGGCGCCACGCGGATGAAGACCGAAGTCCTCTCGACCACCGTCTTTCTCGAGATGAACGTCGGCAACTTGGAAGCGGCCGTGGCCGTATCGTTGATCATGGTCGCCGCAGCCGTGGTCGTGCTGGTCGTCGCTCGGCTGTTCGGATCACGCGATATGGGACTATGAGGAGCCTGCCATCATGATTGCCGTCGAGGGATTGTGCATCCGAGCCGGATCGTTCCGATTGGAAGATATCTCGTTCCAGATCCCCACCGGCGGGTATGGAGTCTTGATGGGCAAGACCGGTTCGGGCAAAACCACGATCCTGGAATCGATCATCGGGCTGCGCCATGTCGTGGCGGGACGCATCCTGCTGTGCGGGCGCGACGTCACTCGATTGAAACCGGCGGTGCGCGGAATCGGGTACGTGCCTCAAGACGGAGCGATGTTCTCGAAGATGACGGTGGCCGAACAGATGGGTTTGGCCCTGACCATCCGCCGCGTGCCGGATGCAGCGGTCAAGCTGCGAGTCAGGGAACTGGCCGAACTGCTGGGGATCACGCATCTGTTGGAACGAAGGCCACAGGGTTTGAGCGGCGGCGAACGTCAGCGGGTGGCGTTGGGGCGAGCGCTGTCGTTTCGGCCCGGAGTTCTGTGCCTGGACGAACCGCTTAGCGCGCTGGACGAAGAAACCCGAGCCCAAATGTGCAGCTTGCTGGACGACATCCGCCAACGCACCGGCGTGACAACGTTGCATATCACGCACAATACCCATGAAGCCGATACGCTGGCCGATTGCATGATCCGTTTGAAGGACGGGCAGGTTCATCGCCAATTGCTGCCTCGGGCCGCAGACGATACCGGACAACCGATCCCGGCAGCCAGCCAAGCATCCTGAATCGGCAGAAGCCCCCGAGCGAAACGGGGTCCGCGATCATGCCGGATGGTCTTCGCCATAGAAGCTGGTGCGGTACTGACGAGGCGTCTTGCCGACCAGGCGGCGAAAGAATCGCACGAAGTTTTCTGGCGATGCGAACCCCGTCTTCTGGCTGATCGTGCCGATCGGCCATGCCGTTTCCCGCAGGAACTGTTTCGCTTGTTCGATGCGGACGCGATGGATTTCCTGGGAGGGCGAACAACCGAAGAAGGCTCGGAAACGTCGCTCGAGCGTGCTTCGCGAAACCAGCATTTGGTCCGCCAGTCGCGCGACGGTCAGCCCACGCACCGCCTCGCGCGCGATCAGCTTGACGGCCTGATCCAGTTCCGGATCGATGATCGCCACGCGATCGCTGGATTCCCGCACCACAACGCCGGCGGGCGGGACCAGGATCGGCGTTGGGGGAGGCTCGCGGGACGCTCGCTTGACGGGCCGAGCCTTCATCTTAGCATCCAGTAGCACGGCGGCCTTGTAACCCACCTCCTGCGAATTCAACTCGATGCTGGACAGCGGCGGTGACATCAGACGACAGACGATCTCGTCGTTGGATGTGCCTAACACCCCAATGTCCGCCGGCACATGCCGCTGCAGACGACGACAGGCCTCCAACACGCGGATGGCCTGGGAATCGGCGGCTGCCCAAATGCCGATTGGCCCAGGCAGCCGTTTGAGCCATGACAGCAACGGTGCCTCGAATTCCCGTCGCCAGGTCGGATACGGCAGATTGGCTCCTCGGTAGGCGCCCGGAAAGATATGGCCGACCAGACCGCGAGCATCGACAAGCCTCTCGAACGCATCGCGACGAGCATCGGACCACCAGGATTGGGCAATCGCGTAAAACGCCAGGTGCTCGTACCCCTGCTTCAGCAAGTGATCCACAGCAAACCGGGCCGTCAAATCTTCATCCGTTCGCACCTCCGCCACGCGATGCCGGCCATCGCCCAGCAACTCGACGACCGGGCACCGGAATTTGCGAACTGCGTCGGAGAGCGCCCGTGAAGGGCTCCGAGCGATGATCCCGTCGCCTTCCCAATCCTTCAGCCAGGCCGGAATCCCTTCCAAAATGCCGCGATCTTCGAAGTGGAAGATCCAGTTCGCCCGTTGCGCGGCGTAGCGCGAGATCCCTCGGATCACCCCGCGGCCAAAAACCCGCGACGTTTCCACCAACAACAGAATCTGCTTCGGTCTCGTCATGAAAGATACCCACCTGATAAAATTCTACCATTATTTTGACAAAATCAGGTACTGGTATCCAGCCGGTTTTTCGTTAAGTTAAAGGCTCACACCCTATCGCACGGCAACGTGCACCTGCTTGGAGACCAGAAAGGACATCGTTTCATGGGACGCGTAGGAATCGGTTTGAACCTAGAGGCGGTGCGGACATCGCACAAGTCGTTTGAGTGGGCCGTGCAGTTCGCGGCAGAATTGGGATATGAGTACATCGAGCCCATGGTGCATTGGGGACGCGAGCTGTTGAGCGAAGCACGCTACTTCCACAGCGTCTCGATGCTGGACGATCCTTGGCGGATCCGCGACCAGGTGGAAAAGCACGGCTTGAAGCTGTCGGCGTTTTCCTCGCACAGCCAGGCATCGAAGCCGGAGATCGCTGTCGAGTATCTGAAGCAAGCCGCTCGGTTTGCGACCGAGGCCGGGGCCCCGATCATTAACACGCACGAGGGGCACAAGCAGCCCTGGACAACGCAAGAAGAGGACTTCGTGTTGATCCGCTATTCGCTGATGGAAGCCCTGAAGGTCTGCGAACGACGTGGGATCAAGATCGGCTTCGAGATGCACCAGACGTATTCGCTGAAGCCGGAACTGTATGACAAATGCCTGAATCTGGTCGATTCGCCGAACTTGGGCGCGAACTTCGATACGGGCAACGCCTACCTGGGCGGCGAGGAACCGCACGAGTGGTTCGAGCGGGTCAAGCATCGCGTGATCCACATCCATGCGAAGGACATTTCCGTCGAGCAATCCGACGCCGAACGCGGCAAGGTGATGGGCACGGCGGTCGGCTGTGCGTGCGGGGACGGCGTGATCGACTGGAAACGGATCATCGATACCTGCCGATCAGTGCCCCAGGATCTTGTGTTGAGCGTCGAGTGTGGGACGTTGGAACAAGCCGAACGCAGCATCCAACACCTGAAAGCGATCCGAGATCAGCAGCCCGAGTAAGCCGGCATCCGGATGAATCGAGTGCCTTTACCGCCACCAACAGCAAATCAGGGGAACATCATGTGGCAAGCGATACGATACGGTTGGTTAGCAGGCGCCGTCTTTCTGACGCTTGCTGGTAGCGTTCACGCGGTCGCGGACGATCAGCGCATCGCGATCCGGATCGACGACCAGGCCAAGACGCTGACCTTGTCGATCGATCAGCAGGTCGCTTTTGTCTACCGGTTCGGCCCGGACGTCGATCTGCCACATTTCTACCCCTTTTATAGCCCCAGCGGGCGGTCGATGACGGTGGCGATCACCGACCCGTTCCCTCATCACCGGTCGTTTTGGGTCGGCGACGAACGAGTCCAATTGGCCGGGCGCGCCGCCCAAGCCAATATCTACTCGTCGCTGTTCTCGGGTGTCGTCGACAAAGAGAAATCCCCGTGGCCTGTGCCGCCGTACACCCGGCGATCGGCTCATGTCGAGTTCTCGAACATGAAGATTGACGGCGACACGGCCGAGTTTGACGAGAAGCTGACCTGGATCGATGGCGACGTCCAGTTGTTGGACGAATTGCGACACTATCGCGTGCGAGCGTTGGACGACGGCGAGTATTTTTTGGACTTTTCGTTCCAACTTCGTGCATCGTACGGCGATGTGACCATCACCCGCGATGTCTCGCACTATGCCATCCCGTACATACGAATGAACGACACGTTCAATGTGGAATCGGGAGACGGCAAGATCGTAAACGACCAGGGAGGCGTCAACCAGGCAGGAACCAACAACCGCTCGGCCAACTGGGTCGACTATTCCGCTCCGCTGGCCGACCAAAGCGGCTGGGAAGGCCTCGCATGCATGGTCCATCCGGACGTGCAAACGCCTCGACTTTGGCTAACCCGCGATTACGGCACCTGGGGCCCACGCGGCGCCGAAGGGTTCCACAATACGACCTTCACCATCGCCCAAGACGAAAGCTATCGCCAGCGAGTTGGTCTGTTGGTGCACCATGGCGATGCCGAAACGGGACAGGTCGCTGACCGTTACCAAGCCTACCGAGAAGGCCGACTGTAGGCGCTTACCCCCCTCGTCGCAAGAAAGCAGGACGGATTGGCAATCCGTCCTGCGCCAAGTGAGACATCGATTGCAACAGCGCGACCCGATTCCACCAGGAAATACCTGGCTAGGTGGTTACGTCAGCCTGCGCGGGCCGTATAGCCGATGCTGATGGTCCGGATCTTTATGTCGTGCAATATCCAACCTTCTCATTGTGCCGCGCACAGCAACCGGTCGGCTTCGTCGTCATTGACAGAACCAGGGCCGCCCGGTCTGTTAGAGTCTTCACCTGTAGGATGCGTGCACGGTGCGCGCATCTTTGTAGGTTG
>REEF01000985.1 GCA_007695205.1 Planctomycetaceae bacterium | reverse complement strand
TTAAACGAAGCAAGATGCGCGCACGGTGCGTGCATCCTACGACTGAAGACTCTAGGGCTTCGGATCGACCGGAAATTGGAATCGGTAAACACCCCCTTCTAGCTCCAAAGCGTCCGGTTGGCCGGGCCTTACCAGTCGCCGCAAATCGGGCGATTCGCTCCATGGCTGGCCCCCCAGGCTGACCTGATCCAGCGAACCGATCGGCAACAACAATTCGGCGGTGGTGTTGGCAGGCAGGGTCAGTTGCAATTCGGCCGAATGGTCCGATCGCTGCCAATGCATGTCCACCGGTCCGCGGATGGTCGGCACTCGAGCATCGAAAGAGTCCAAATCGGCCGGTTGCGGAGCGATCACCATGCGCCGATAGCCGGGCTCCAGCGGTCGTACACCGACCAGGCGGCGGCCGACGGCAGCCGCCGGGCCCGTCGCCCAGGCATGGTTCCAGTCCTGGTTGGGCTTGTAACGCTGGTCCCAGGCCTCCATGGTCATGGTCGCCCCTTGCTGAATCATGTTGTGCCAACTGCGCGTTTCCCGCGAATCGATCAACTCGATGGCCGCCTGGGGGCGACCGTACTTGAACAGGACTTCCAGCAGATGGTGAGCTGCGTAGACGCTGCCGGCCATCCCCCGGGATTGCACCCAATCCAGGATCGGTTCCCGATCCGCTTCTGGTACCAGGCCGAACGCCAGCGGAAACAGATTGGCGTGCAGCGAGCTATGATCGACGCCTTCGCCATCCCGGTACCGCCCGGATTCCGCATCGAAGAACACCTGCTGGTAACGATCCGATACTCGCCGAGCCCGCTGCTGCCACTGCCGCGCGTCATCTGGGCGATCCAAGGCCAACGCGATCTTGTGCATCAGCACAAGAGCCCGGTAATGGAACGCATTGGCCACCGCATCCACCGCAGTGATCTGGTGCCCGTCTCGCTCTCCCGGCGGCCAATCGATGACGGTGCGCAGCGATTGAGTCAGATTCAAAGCGGCCAGTAACTCGGGAGTCTCCCGCGAAGCGTCGATCAATCCGTCCTCGCGAGCCAGATCGATCAACGTCTTGACGACCAGCCGGTCGTAACATGCCTGCAACGATCGCGCATCACCGGTGTGCAGGTAGTCTTCCCAGGCGATCATGACCGAATGCATTTGCCATTCCAGCGGCCATGTGGGCCGCTGCAACAGATACTCGTGGGTATGGCGAGCAAGGGCGTACGACCGGTCGACATTATAATGAGCCAGTTGGTTGATGTAGGCGTCACCCTCGTACGGTTTTCGTTCTCGTTCCCCATCCACATAAACGCCCAGGAAGCTGGTGGCCTGGATCGTGTAGCGACACAATTCCCAGATCTGATCCAGACCGGGCCGCGACGATTGAAATCTGGCGGCCTGTTCGTCGAACGGCACCGCCCACCACCTTCGTCGGACCATGTCCGGTTGGAACCCCGCAGCAGCATCTTCCACCACCGCGTACCGGAACGGGATCACCTGGCCGACTTCGGACGGCGGACTGAAATATCCGTCCTTCATCCAGCCGGGCGGCGTCCAGGTCAGCCGAGGTTGGTGCCAGCGTTGCTGGGCTTCCAGCTTCACCGGATGACGTTGATAGCGAACCGATCCCGGCGGGGACGGGTCCAGCGTCGTGGGCGCGGCCAGCTTCTCTCCCAGACTGACAATCATCTGACCTTCGGGCGGTTGCGGCCAATCGATGATCAGATTGCCAAACGCAGCTCGACCAAAGTCGAAAAACCAGGCATCCGGCCCGATCGAGATCGCTTCGACAGGCTCCTGAAGGTGCTGGACCAGGGTCGGGCGATTGGTAAAGTCGGCGTTGGACCAGTCGTCGCTGGCCAGCTCGTAATTCGCTGCCACTCGGTCAGCCGTGTGGAACGTCTGCGCTTCGGACCAAGGGCTGGGGCGCCCCGCAGCGTCCCAGGTCATGACCTGCCACCGATAGGAGGACTGGGGCGCCAACGGTGAACCGCCGTATGGTACGGCGACCGATCGCGAATCTGCTACCTTTCCCGAATCCCAAACCGCTCGTTCCTTGTCCGATGAGTGCACCACCAGCCGCCAAGCCGATTGTCGAGTGCCCGGGCGGCCACCGTTGACCAGCCAACTGAATCGAGGCTCGGCACGATCGATCTGCGTCTGCTGTGGATGACGTAGCAATTCGATCATCAAACCACTCGGCGGCTGAGCAGCACCGGGATCCTCGGCCGCCCCCAGCAGGGTGCCTAACAGCATCAGCCCGCAAAGTCCTCGTCGATCCAACGTCATTGCCTATGCCCTCCGTTTTCGAAATCCGCGACAGGTTGCCGAGGTGCTATTTCCCAGTCCCCGCCAGTGTAAAAGGCTCGGTACATTCCTTCAAGTCGGAAGGGTTTCGCAACGGTGCGTGCGGCGCATTTTGGCGACGTGCCCGCAGGGTTTCACGGATCGTCATACGGTGTCCAACGGCGAAACGAATCCGCGAGAAGTAGCGTGACAAACCGAAAAAAATCTTGTTTCGCGTCACCGCGCTGGCATGTTTGCATGTGTCACGAAGGAAACCAAAACCAAAGAGACGCGATTCGAAAAGGGAGGGCAATCATGCAAACTCCACCGGGCTTCCGCTCAGGAGCGACCCACGGCCGATAGCCGATCGTCGCTCCGCTGCACCAGACATTCGTCGAAGTTGAAATGGTGATTTTGCCTGGAATGAACTCTTTCCAACAAAGGAGGATACAGCTCGGTCGATTCCCTCACAGTGGCAAAGATGTGAAACGGGTCGCCAGATAAGGTCCTAAGCTGTTGGTGGAAACCTCACCGAAAAAGGACTTCGCGCTCTCCGCCAGAACGATTCCTGCCAGAGCGCACGTCAAAGCCCTCCGTGGGCAACATCGGAAGAAACCGACAGCTCATCGATCCAGGCGGTCCACTCCCTTGTCCCCCAACGCTGTCAACAGCCCTCGTCGGCGAGCGATTCGCTGCGAGGGCTGTTTTCTTTGGCGGTCGACTCCTCTACCAGATGCAGGAACCCATCGCCATCAATCCTGGCCAAATCGCCCGTCACGAACCAGCCGTCGCAGATGACTTGTTCCGTCGCCTCGGGCTGCTTCCAATACCCAAGCATGATGTTGGGGCCTTGGATCTGCAGCATGCCCGGCTGGTTAATCCCCAGCGGGACGCCCGTCTCGGGATCGACAACGCGCGCGGCGACGCCCGGCAACGCGCGGCCTACCGAGCCGTCTCGGCAGGTGACCTGCCAAGCGATCTGGGGTTGCGGCGGCACATTGATCGCCGCGATGGGCGACAGTTCGCTGCGAACGTACATCCCGTACGGGCGCACGCCGAATCGCTGCTCAAAAGCATCTGCCAATTCCAAGCTCGGCGCACCAGCGGTCAACACCATCCGCAACAGATCGCCCTGACCCGTTGCCGAACCGGACGGCTGCACCGCTGGCGCTGAGTCCACGGCTGCCTGCAAGGGCTCGGTTCGCGAGACCAAGATCGTCGCGACGCTTCGAGCCCGGGACAAAACCTGATCGCCGTCGCGATCGGATTCGCTGGCGAACACCACGCCATGGTCGCGCAACAGCCCGGACCACAATCCCAGAGTCCAACCCATTGCGTTAGAGAATGATTCGAGCGTCATCAACCGGTCGTCACGCGTCACGAATAGCGTCTCGCAAAACGCGTCAACATTCGAAGCGACGTTCCCGTGGGTCAACTGGATGCCCACGGCAGTACCGCTTCCCTCTTCGGAAAACAAGATGGCCAACAACTGATCGGGGCTTGTTCGCTTGACGCCGAACCAGCGTTCCAACAACGCTACGGGCACGACTCGCGACTGGAACCAGACGGCCAGATGGTCCCACTTGGTGGCTTGTGTCAGAATCGCATCGATCGCTTGAACACCAGCGGCCACGTCGCCGTCCCATGCTCGGCCGGATCGTGTATCAACCAGCCAAGGCGCGCTGCCGACGGCCTCCACAGCAGCAGCGATCTGCGTGGGTTGGTCCGCGTCGACGACCGCAACCGTCCGCCGATCCAGCGCCAAGGCGGCATGGATGGCGACGGTATCCATCGAGGGCCGCATCGCCACACCGACCGTCCCGGCATCCGTCGGCAGATGGCGCCGTAGCAAACGTCGCCACAACAGCGCGCGTCGAAGTAATTGACCGCCGGTCCAAGCTTGTCCGTCAGCGTCGATCCACTTGACGCGTTGCCGACTGCGACGGCAGGTCCGTAACCATTGCCCGGGCGGCAACGGAGGGTAGTGCTCGCGGCGCCGAGCCGCTCGGCTGGTCAACTGCTGGATCGCCTCGCGAACGCACTGGACATCCGGCGGATCGTAGATCGGCTCACCGAATTCGACCGAGATCGCCAAGCGGCGAAAACGGGGCCATTTGCGGAAAAATCGCCCTTCGCTGAACGTCAATAGACTGCCCCAGAGACCGTAACACGCCATGGGAACCACCGGAACCCCCGTGCCCTTTTGCATCGTCAGGAAGCCGCTGTTGAAGCCCAGGATCTGGTTGGTTCGACTGATGCCCCCTTCGGCAAACACATGAATGACTCGCCCATCCTGCAGTAACTGGCGGATGAAACGAACCGTCTGCAACACCGAACGCCGATCGCGGGGCGAGAATCCGATGACGCCTCCATCGCCAGTCAATCGCCGGACCACCGGATGCTTCAGGTTGGCTCGGTCCGCCACCATCACGACGCGTCGCGGAGTGAGATAGCCCAGGAGCAGACCGTCGAGCCAGCTAATATGGTTCGCAACCAAGATCGCGCCACGGCCCTGAGGCACGTTTTCACGTCCGTAGACCCGCACCCGATAGATCACTTTGATCAGCCCACCAAAGATCACTCGCACCAGCGGCAACGGGATCAACCAGGCGGCATAGACCATGACGCCCAAGGTCAGAAGGCCGCAGACCAGGAAGATCTGGCGGGCGCTCAGCCCCAACAGACTGGCCAAAACCCAGAAAATGCCCGTCGCCAGGAACATGCCGGAAAATGCCAAGAAGTTGTACGCCGCCAGAACGCGACCGCGCGAATCCTGCGGCGATCGCTCCTGCAGAAAAGAGAGTAGCGGGATATCGTACAGACCGGCGGATACGCCCAACCCCAGCAACCACAGGCAGGCCCAGGCGTAGGGCGCCGAAAAGGGCTCGCCGGTTCCAGCAGGGACGGTGGTCAGCAGCAACAGCGAGACGCCGATCCCCGCCGCTCCGATCGGCGTCAAACCAACTTCGACGCGACCCCGCGACCACAGCCCGGCCAGTACCGCGCCCAACCCGATGCCGAGGGTCAGCATGGCCAGCAGAAAACCGACATACTGCTGGTCGTCCACCAGCTCGGGACGCGCAAACTTGTCGATGTTCGATTGAGCCAGCACGCCCATCGTCCAAAAGTACGCACTGCCCAACGCGGCCAGCAGCAGAGGCCGATTCACAAACAGGGCACTCAGATCGCGATAGGTCTGAGCCGCCGGGTTCCAAGGGATGGGCCGTTTCGGGTTGGCAGGCTTCAGATGTCCCAT
The DNA here is from genome assembly GCA_007695205.1 of Planctomycetaceae bacterium. GTDB lineage: Bacteria > Planctomycetota > Planctomycetia > Pirellulales > Pirellulaceae > SKKK01. The sequence continues at coordinate 3,245 of REEF01000985.1, read as the reverse complement.
CAACAGACTGGATAACCAGCCGAGAATCGCGACACCCAACAGAGCAGTGGCCGAGATCCACCAGCGGTACTGACCGGGAAACAGATCGCTGACTTGGTCTTCCGCGTTGCTGCCAGGCGTGGTCCAACTGTACAAAAAACCCCCAGCCACCGTGCCCAGGATGACGGCGAACATGGTCGTCATGCCCACCCAACCGTTGGCCGCCGAGATCCGGTCATGCCGCACGATCTCGGGGATGCAACCGAACTTCGAAGGACTGAAGATGGCGCTCTGCGCCCCCATCAAAAAAAGTGCGACCAACATCAGCGTGATGCTGCCGGTGATAATCGCCACGATGCCCAACGTCATGATGGCGATCTCGGCCACCTTGCAGCCGATGATCACCGCTCGCTTGCTGAAACGGTCCGCCAGAAAACCAGCAGGAGCCGTAAACAATACGAACGGCAGCAGAAACAACGCCCCGCCCAACGCCAACGCTCGGTCCTGTCCGATCAGATCCTTGCCGATCGGGATGACCAGCCAGCGGAACATGTTGTCGTTCAACGAGACCAAAAACTGAGTGACCAGCAGAGCCAGGAAGCTGCGCGAAAGCAACCCGCCTTCTTGAACGGCCGCTTCCTCTGCGGGGTCGAGCTCTGCCGACGTGTCTGTCGTCATGGCTGATGTGATTCCGGATACAACAGGTAAGGTTGCCGTAGCTGCTGGAACTCCAGAAGATCCGCTTGCCAATCGTCGATCAATGAATCGACCGATTCTGTCCAGATTCGGTGGTGCAGGTCGGGCACGCCCATCAATCGCGAGGCGAAACTGGTGACCGTCACCTGCTCCGGGTACAGATCGCAGAACGCCTTGAGCATGACCAACCCAGTCCGCACCGGCTGGAACGTGTCCGGGTCCGTCACATGGACCTGGACGCCGCCACAAAGCTGACCGGCATGATCTTCGAAAGTGGGCGTGAACCACGCCTCGCGAAACCGTACCCCTGGCAACCCGGCATCGTTCAAACGTGCTGCGACCTGACGCGGCTGGACGAACGGAGCACCGATCAGCTCGAACGGTCGCGTGGTTCCACGACCCTCGCTCAGATTCGTACCTTCGAAAATACACGTGCCCGGATAGACGGTCGCCGTGTCCAGCGTGGGCATGTTGGGCGAAGGCATGACCCACGGATACCCGGTGTCCACAAAACGGGCCGACCGGGTGTAGCCTGGGACGCGGACCACCGTCAAATCTGCCCGGTTCTCCGCCCAGGCTTCGTTGACCAAGGTGGCGATCTCGCCCACCGTCATGCCGTGCCGCGTCGGAACGCCGAAAGATTGACCGGACCAGACCGGTCCGATCAGACCAGCGTTCAAACGCGTCGGGGCGCCTTCCATGTGAGCCAGTCCGATCGGGTTCGGCCGATCAAAAATGACCACCTGCGTGTCTTCCCGCGCCGCAGCATCCATGGCGCTGACCACCGTCCAGACAAACGTGTAAAAGCGTGCGCCCACATCCTGCAGATCGCACAGCAACACGTCGATTTCGGCCAATTGCTCGGGCGTCGGGATGCGTCGCTGGCTGTACAGCGAATACACGGGCAATCCCGTCGCGTCATCCACGTAGTCCTGGACCTTCTGGCCGGCTTGCCGATCGCCTCGCAAACCATGCTCCGGAGCAAACAAGCAGACCAGCGTTACCTGAGAACTGGCGTGCAATCGATCGGCCAGGAAGCGGAATTCGGCATCCACACTGCTAGGGTTGGTCAACAGCCCAACTCGCTTGCCGTCCAGCGTCTGCTGCAACTCGGCGAACTGACGCTCGATCGCCGGAGGAGGAATCGATTCGAACTGCCGTTCCACGGCCTCGCGGAATTCTCTGCGGACACGGCCGATCTGCTGGTTGTCCCGAGTGGGGTGGACGCGGTTGGTCAGCAGCACCAGGTAGCGATGGCGACGCAGGTCCAACTGCATCAAGGTGCCGGTAAACCCGGTGTGGCTCAGGATCTGGCCGCTGCTGTCCGGCACGATATTCCAGCCGACGGCTCGTCGCGTGTCGCCGATCTGGCGAGGCTCAAAGAACTGGTCCACCACCTGCCGTGGGAACAAGCGGCTTTGCCCCTGAGCGGCCCGAAGCAATTCGGCGGCCAATTTTCCTAGATCTTCGGCGGTGGCGAATAACCCGGCATGCCCCGTCTGGCCCTCGCCAGCTCGAGCGTTTTCGTCGTGGACCACGCCATGCACCAATTCACCGGTGGCAGCATCGATCTCCGTCGGAGGAATCCGGGGAAGCAATTCCGCCGATGGACATCGCCACGTGTTGGTCATTCCCAGCGGGTCGAGTACCAGTTCGCGTTCCAATTCGGCCAGCGGTCGACCGCCGGCGCGCGCCGCGACTTCGCCCGCGAGCATCAGGCCGATATCGCTGTACCGATGACGTTCGCCCGGCTCGGACACCAGCGGGACCCGGCAAGCTTCGGCGATCAAATCGGCGTAAGAATCGACCTGTCGATAGAGCGGTCGCCAAGGTCCCAACCCCGAACTGTGCGTCAACAAATGTTCGACCGTCACCCGCTTGCGCTGCGCCCGTTGCTGGGGATCAGAAATATCGGCCAGAAACTCTGGCATCCAGCGACAGATGGGATCGTCCAGTCGGACTTTGCCCAAGGCCACCAACCGCATCAGCACGGTGGTTGTACCAGCCACTTTGGTTACCGACGCCAGATCGTAGATCGCATCCACCGTCACCGGCGTGGCACCGCTGTAATCGTGGTACCCGAAAGCCGCGGTCCACAACGGCTGCTGGTCGGAGCCCACCTGGACAGTACACCCAGGAAAGGCGCGGCCTTCGATACTGTCTCGCAATACCCGCTCGCACTCCGATGCATCGAATGCCCACACCGTGGCGACACTCAACAGCCAGAACGGCAAACCAATCATCCGCACGTGCCTCTCGAACCGTAAGATTTCTGACGCCACCACCGTCCGCTTGGCAACCGCTGCCAAAACAAATCGCATTATCGTGAACGGCGGAAGGGGTCGGGAGTCGTTTTCGGGTAAAACGTTTTCCATGTGGTTGATCGTTGGCCGAAAACGACTCCCGACCCCTTTGCGTTGGAGTTCAGCCTTGAGCGTACTGGGCCCTCCACGGGCACACGATCAATCGTGAACTCCAACGAATAAGCACCCGGCCAGGTATTTTTTGGTGGAATCGGCGGAAGGGGTCGGGAGTCGTTTTCGGGTAAAACGTTTTCCATGTGGTTGATC
>REEF01000612.1 GCA_007695205.1 Planctomycetaceae bacterium | reverse complement strand
GTTGCCCGAAAACGACTCCCGACCCCGTGCGAGAAATAACTGACGCACTTTTGGCCCCCTCACCCTGCCCTCTTCCCGGAGGGGCGAGGGGACATTGGACAGTTATTGCTCGTACGGTGCTTACTCCAGGGTGGGTCGAGCCAACTGGCCTTTTAGTTGAGCTCGGCCGCCTTCCTCTTCGTACACGCCGTAGAACAGCGAACAGGAATCGAGCCAGACGACGATGCGGTGCAGGTCCTCGGGGGACAACTGTACGTCGTGATGGCCCTCTTTCAGCATCTGGTACAGCCGCGAGGCACGGGCGCCGAACTGGCCGGGCGTGGTCCGGTACCACTTGGGATCCATCCAGCCGCGACCGCCGTAATCATAGAATCCAAACTCAGGGGCCAGGCTGACATACGACTGGTAGTACGTCGTCGGCCGATTCATGTGACCGCCGCCAGGATGCGTGACCAGGCTGCTGTCCAGCGGCGGGGCCTGATCGGCATGCTCGCGGTGACAGGCCACACAGTGCTTGTCCAAGACGGGCTGGACCAGGCGCGGATAACTGAAGGGGTGGGTACCGTCCACATCGGGCGTCAGCGGCGAAGCGGGCCTTTGCATGGCCAGCGGCAGCGACGTCGGGGCCGGGACCGCGTCCCGCCGCGGTTCGTGGCAGCCCAGGCACGTGGCCTGTTCTCCGGGTTGAAACTGAGTCGCCGAGCGCATCGAAGTGACGGCCAGCCCTTCGGCATCCAATGCCTGGAAGTACAGCTCGCGCCGTGCCGGGACCGTGAAATACGCGCTGCCATCGCGTTCGACCGGTACCGTGCCCAGCACGGCCCGCGCCAGATTGATGGAGTCGGCGCCTTGAGGGATCTGGATGCCCGTGTTGTGCGGTACTCGAGCCGAGGCGACCGGTAGCGGCAGGATCTGGTAGACCCGCAACGCCTCGATCTGCGTCCCCTCGGGCCATGGCATCAGGCTGTGGTACACGTTCACCACGCCGACCGTCGCCTCGGCCGGCTGATCGGCCGGGACGCGTATCGATCGTTCGGCAATCAGCGGCGGGACGGGACGGGCACGTAGCGGCAGCGGGTTCTGGCTGGCGATTTCCGGATCGCGGTACAACAGTTCCCGGTTCCCGAAGCTGTCCAACAGATACAGGCCATAACGTCCTTGGGGGCCTCGGATCGCCGGCACTTCTGTGGCCGCATCGTAGACGACCAGATAGAAATCCTCGCTCAACGGCGCCGCCTGGCCGAATACCTGGGCACGAGTCGGTCCTTGACTCTCCGGAAAGGCGATCTCCGGCGTCAGCCGCCACACGGGGGCCATCACATCGTCGTCGGGCACGTTGGGATCGAAGACGACCAGCGATCCGAACGCCTGGCCGTGGTGCGGGGCCGCCGTGGCCACGTAGCGGTGCGAACCCGGGATGGCCCGGATGTCCAACTGCATGTCGGCTCGCTCAGGCCGGAACGAGAAATTGCCGTGGACGGCGCGCGGGTCGCAACCGTCGGGCGTCATCACCCAAGGATGGTGAGCGACGACGCCATGCCGATCGACGTAGTCCCAGCGGGTGAACATGATCATGCCGTCGTGCGCGACGCTGGGATGCCACTCGTTGGTCTCGTGGAAGCTCAGACAGCGGATGTCGCTGCCGTCGGAGGCCATGTCGAACAACGTGTACGTGGGGCACACCCGGCCGCACCGCAAGTAGCCGCCTCGACGCTCGCTGTTGAAGACGATCCGGCCGCTGGGCATCAGCACGGGATCGAAATCGTTCCAGGTGCCATCGGTCAACTGCTCCAGCTGGCTGCCATCGATGTTCACGCGGAAGATGTGGTAACAGCGTCCCTCGTGCCAGTAGCCGCGATCCGGCGCCTCGGTGTGGTGACGGTGTGTCGGATCCCCGCGATTTTCCACATACGCGAACAGGATCTGCTGTGCGTCGTAGGACAGATGAGGCGACAGAAACGAACCGCCCGTGTCCACACCGTGCCGAGTGCCCATGCCGTCGTAACGCACGTCCGGCGGGGTGCTGGGGCCGCCACACAATCGCTCGCCAGCCAACCGGCCGCTTTGGACGACCGAATCGGCCAGGAGATCGCGAACCTGTGGATCGGGCCCGAAGGCGTCCTCCAACACGTACAATCCACCGCCCGGCGTTGCGGCGATACCGTAATACTGATCGCACATGTGATTGTACAAGGCTCGGTGCCGCTTGATGAACACGATCTGGTCAAAGTCCAGCAGCGGGTTGGCCAGCGCGATCTTCCGCCGCAACTTGCAGGCCTTGGTGTATAAGGCGTAACGAGCTTGGGAATCGTCGACGTCGATGGCCTTTCCCTCATCTTGCAACTTTTTCAGTTGTTCGGCCAGTTCGGAGAGGGCCGCGGCGGCTTGCGTGGTCTGCAGGGCTTCTAGCAGGGCAGCCGTCCGCCGAAGCACGACATCGGCCGGATCCCGGTCTGAAGGAAAGATCAACGCATCGGGCCGGAACGCTTGATCGGCGATCTCTGCGAAATAATCCTTCCTGCGCAGATCATGCTGCAGGGCCAAGAACTGCCGGCGCAGCTCGTCCGTCTCCATCGCCACCACGGCAGGTCGACCTCGGAACTCGACGCCCGGAACCATCAGCCGCAACCCGGCCACCGAGGCCCAGTTCCGACCCTGGACCTCGGACAATGCCCGTAGCCAGACGTAACGGCCAGTGACCGGTTCGTCCAGCCGGATCGCATTCTCGCGGTCCCGGTTGGTGAAGGTGCCCGACGCCACCGCCCGGCCAGGATCCTGAGGATCGTCGCTGACAAAGAACTCGTAATTAGCGATCGTGCCGTTCCCGCCGCCGGGACGCGGCTGGTACGTGAAACCGGCAATCTCGAAGCGGTCGCTCAAATCGATCGACAATTCGTGCGGCGGGGCCGGGTTCTCGTACTGCCAATCGGTGTGCCACATCGAATTCGGGTTCCCGTCCAACGCTCGATACGCCTCGTAGCCCGGCGCCTCGCTGCTGGCCTGAACCGTCACCGTGACCAGCTTGTCCTCGGTCGCTGCCGGCGTAACAGCCCCAAAGAAGCATGCTCCCGCCAGACAATAAACGACCGTCATGTTCGGCAACCAACGAATGATGCCCATTTGTTTCTCCTTCTGCACTTAAGGCCAATCGCCACCAATCCCATTTTAACCCATGGAACTCCTTTTCCAATCCGGCACGTCCGCTTGCGGGGGAGAAAGCGATGGAGTAAGAAACAGGGTGTGGAATGGAGGGATTTTTGGGGTAGGCATGGGATTCGATCGGATCGCACGGGCGCTGGGGATTCAAGAGGATCAGTTGACCCGTGCGCTGCCGTTCTTCGGCGTCTACACGCTGCTGTTCGTTGCCTTGACCATGGCGGACGCGATCGCGGTCACGCTGCTGGCCAGCCGGATCGGGGCGTCGGCGTTGCCGCAATGGTATTCGTTGACGGCGATCGCCAATCTGGTGCTGATCGGCGCCTACCTGACTCGAGCCGCTCGCACCGACAGCGGCCTGGTCTTTGGTTGGATCTTGGGCACGGTGGCCACGCTGTGGACGTTGGCTTGGGCCGCCGCACAGCTTCATGACGGGATCATCCCGCTGGGCATGCTGTTCGTCACTCGCGAAGTCGCGTTGACGATGATCTTGATGCACTTTGGCACGTTCCTGCAAGACTACTTCGTCCGCAACGAACTGAACCGGATCCTGCCGGTCATCTATGCCGGCGGTCGTGTGGGCGGCATCGTGGGCGGCATCGTCGTGGGCTCTTTGGCGCCCCGGTGGGGAACGGTCAATCTGGTGCTGATCACCGTAGCGCTGGTCCTGGTCGCCTGGGTAGCTGTGCAACGGATTTACCGGACCACTGCCCATCGCGACGAACCGGACGATCCGCCCCTGGCGTGTCCCTCATCGGGCGACTCGGCTCCCTCGCGGATCACCTCGACTCGGCGGTTTCTCTACCAAGTCGGGACCGTGCCGCTGCTGGGCTGGCTGACGATCAGCACACTGTGCTTCGTCGGCTGCCGCTGGTTTATGGCCTATCAGTACACAGCCTACTTCGAAGTCCATTTCCAGGACGAGGCGGAACTGGCCGTGTTTCTGGGACGATACACGCAGGTGGCGCTTGGGATTTCGCTGTTGCTTCAGCTCTTTCTGGTCAATCGGTTGGTCCGCTGGCTGGGGGTGTCGACCACCCACCTGTTGTATAGTTTGGCCATGATGGGCGGTCTGCTCGGCAACCTCCTGGCGGCCGGGTTGCCAATGGCGGTGGCCAGCCGCTTTATCGAGGCGGAATTACGATTCGGTCTACGCAACCCGGTCCACCAAATGATGGCTAATCGATTTGGACGATCGATGCGGATCCTGATCCGCGGTTGGACCCTGGGTTTGTTGATCCCGATCGGCACGCTGATCGCCTCGGCGGCGATCGCCAGCCTGCTGACGCTGGGCGGTGCCGCCGCCGTCGGCATCGTCGGCACGCTGCTGGGGCTGGCCTATGTACTGGCCGCCATTTACGTGGGTCGCGCCTACCAACAACACCGCGAGCCGTAGGACCATAGTAGCAGGCACACTCCGTGTGCCGTCCGCCGTGTACAGCACACTCCGTGTGCGTATTGCAGTGGACGGCACACGGAGTGTGCCTACTACTTTGGAATGGAACAACGTCAGTCGCTTGTCGTCAATCGCCACGGCCCATCGGCAGCGGGCCGCTGGCCGCGGTTCGACCGCGATCGATTCACCTCCGCCTGGACTTGCCAGTAGTACGTCTGGCCAGGCTCGAGTTCGTCGAGCGTCATGGTGTTGTCTTCCACCACTTGATCGATCACCTTGTCGACCATCTGGTTGTCCGTCGCCACGGCGACTCGGTACACGTCGGCGTTGTGAGCTGGTTGCCACCACAACTGGACCCGATCGGCCGGCAGGCCATCGGCGCCGTCTGCAGGTCCCAGCAACCGAAAGGCAAAAGGGCTTAGTTCTTGCCGGAAGGTATCCTGCGTCAGGCCCATCGTATCGAACGGAATCGGCTGAAACGCGATCGACTCACCTTCGGCGCCGTGGACCCGATCGACCACGTCTTCGGCGACCATGTTCAGGATCGGCGAATCGGGACGCAGCGTGAAGTCCAGCTCGGCCGGGTCGACGAAGTGGTCCAGGTCGTCGGCAGACGCTTCGTAATTGTTCCATGACGGCGTGCCGTAGTTGAACTTGTTGGCATACGTGTCGTACAGGTACGGATAGCGCGAGCGATAGGGATCGCGGCGGATATCGACTTCCTGAGTAATCTTGGGCACGAACCCGCGACCCGTGAAAGCGCTAGGGTCGGTATCCGAGCCGTGCATGAAGCGGATGGCCCGATCGACATGCGCTGAATGTCCGCCCTGGATCAGTCGCGGGCTGTCGATGGCGATATTATTGGCGATGGACGCGCCGCCCCCGCCATTGAACTTGATCACGCCGGTCGACCCGGTCCGGTAGAAGACGTTGCCGAACACGCGAGCCACGTACAGGGTATCGTCGTCGAAAAAGATGGCCTGCGTTCCGGGTCCGCCCTCATGGGGATGGAACAGGTGGTGGAAGAAATTGTAGCGGATCACGTTCCCGCAAAAGCTGGGGTTACGGCCGATGTAGATCGACCCCATGTCCGAGATGTCCTGCAGCACATGATGCACCTCGTTCCGCTCGATCACATGTTCGTTGCCGCTGAAGGTGATGGCCTGGTGATCGGAATCGTGCAGATGGTTGTGCTGGATCGTGATCCCGACCCCCGCCGCGCTGATCAGCGGGTGGTAATGGCCGGTCCAGCGACCGCTGCGGCGGATGTCGCAGTTGCGGACGAAATGTTCGGCGGGGATCAGTTGCTTGCGATCGCCGCCACTGACGGTCACCGCACCGGCGCCGACCTGGTAGATATCACAGCTCTGCACCCCGTGCCTGGTTCCTCCCACGATCCTGACGGCTTCCTGGCCCAGATTGCGCAAGGTGCAACCGGCCAATCGGCATCCCCGGCCGCCTTCGATCACGATCCCTTGTCCACGACTGTTTTCCAGTACCAGCCCTTGAATCTCCAGGTAGGAAGCGTCGCGGGCGCGGATCATGACATCGGTCAACAAGGAAACCTGGACCAGCGACCGATCCAGAGGGTACGGCGGCAGGAAATACAGCACGCCCGCTTTCCGATCCACATAGTACTCGCCGGGCACCTCGATCTCTTCCAGCAGGTTGACCGCATGGTAGAACGTCTGGACATTGGCTGGCGAACCGGGCTGAGCCACTCCGTAGTGGGATGGCCCGTCGGTGGTGAACGTCTCCCTTTCCAGGTCGATTTCCGCGATCCGGATGGTATCATGAGCCCAACTGACGCCCAGGATGCCCGAGATGAACAATTCGTCCGCCTCGGCCCAGCGGGCGGCGCGAGACGTATTGTAATGGAAGACGGCTGAACGCCCGTCCTGTTCACCCCGCCGCGGGACGCTGCCGGATTCCAGGACCTTGCCCAGCGGCACATGCCCCGTGTTGGGCCAGCGAGCGACGGTCTGGGGAACACCGTCGACGAACAATTCCAGGGGCGGGGGAATCCGCGGCCGCCCCCAGCCTCGAGGTCCGAACGGACCGGTGTCAGGGATGCCCAGCTCGCGAAGATCGGCCTGCAGCACGCGGCCCGAAGCCGCGTCGGTCAAGCGCGCCATGATCGCCGCATCGGTTACCGGGACGAAGATCGACGGATCAAGCACTCGACCTCCGTCCAGGTAAACCGTTTCGCCTTCCGCAGCGCGCAGCACCACGGGAGCGCCCTCACGACCCGAATCCTGCTGGCCGAAGTTCAGCGTCTGGCTGCGGAAATACCGACCGCCACGTAAGACGATCTGCGACCCGCTTTCCGGCACGCCGTCCGCCGCGATCCGGTCGCGCATTGCATCCCGAGCACGCTCGATCGTACGGAACGGGGCTTGCCGAGTTCCGAGGTTCGCGTCGTCGCCATCGGTGGCCACAAACCATTCCCACCCGAGCGCCGGCGATGGCGAAATCGCCCCAGCGAACAGAACCAGCACAACCAAGATTCGAATCAGCATCTTTCAGGCTCTCTCTGCTTTATTCGCGAGTCGCACGGAAAGTAGGACGGATTGCCAATCCGTCCCACCACACACGTAGGACGGATTGCCAATCCGTCCCACGAGGGCTCTTATGCAACGTTGGGCTTTACAGTTCCGTCCAGTTTCCGGCCAGCGGCGCGGGGAAGAACCCTTGCTCATCCGCCTGGACCGGTGCGGGGCTGTCGGAGTTCAATTCGTCCAGGTACGAACAGAATTGGAATTCCGAGTTCACGACTTCGTCCCAGGTAACGATCCGGTTATAGTGCGCCGCGGCACGGCCCATCAACGAAGCGTAATCGGCATACACGCCACGGATGCCCTGGTTAAACGGACGGTCGTTGCGGATGGCGTCGACAAAGTCCTTCCACTGGTAATCCCACGGGTTGTGGGCATCCGGGGTGGGAGACCACTCGATGTTGTCCCCGGCGATCCGCTGATCCTTGAAGATATGGACCGTCGCCGCGTGGACATTGCCGGAGAACTGGCCGGCCTTCTTCGAACCATGGACAAACGTGGCAAATTCGTTAAAAGCGCCTTGAGCGCGTCGGAACCCGCAGAACGCCTTGCGGCCGTCCTTGAACGTAAACTCCATCGTATACACGTCCAGCGACTGGCCTCGATCCGTGCTACCCACCTCGCGGCCCCCCATGCCCTGGCAGGACACGGGCCAATCGTCCAGCAACCAACAGCATTCGTCGATCTGGTGGATCAGGTAATCGACCATCTGGCCCGACCCGACCCACAGCAGGTTGTTCCTGCCGAACCGCAGTTGAGCCAGCATGTCGTTCGAGCGATCTCCCTGGTTGCCCAGCCAGCCGCGGCCGCCCAGCCGATTCGCGCGCACGTACTGCAGGTCGCCCAATTCGCCGCTGTTGATCTTGTCGATCAGCGCGGCGCGGGCGGGCGAGTGCCGGCACTGCAGCCCGGCGGCGATCTTGACACCGTTGGTATCGGCCTGCTTGGCCGCACGCAGCATCCGGTGCAACCCGGCCGGATCAACCGAGAACGGCTTCTCCATGAACACGTTGATCCCCTTGGACACGGCATACTCGACGTGCAGCGGACGGATGTAGGCTCGCGTCGTGCACATCGCCACGTCGCCCGGGCGCAGCGAATCGATGGCCTTCTTGTAGGCGTCAAAACCGACGAATTGTCGTTCTTCGGGCACGTTCACGTCCTGCTCGAATCGCCCCGACAACGTCTTGAACGATCCCCGGACCGAGCCCTCATGGACATCGGCCAGCGCGTACAGTTGCATCGGGCCCTGGTCCCGCGTGTTCATCGCGTTGCCCACTGCACCGTTGCCTCGGCTGCCGCAGCCGATCAGGGCCAGTCGGATCGTATTATCTTCGCCCGCATGCACGGCAGGGATGTTGCCGGCCAACACGGCCGCCCCAGCGACTGCCGCGCCGCTGCGATTTAAGAACTGCCGACGAGTAACATTCGGAACATGATTCGATTCGGACATGGATGGTGTTCTCCGGGAACGTTGAAAACGGTTAACTGGGTTCGGTGAGATTCGCTCGATCCTCTTGAACGAAACGTTCCAGCTTACCAGCCAGGCTCCAAGAACGCAAACCACCCGCGACAAATGGGCGATCCCCTCGCCCGACCGGTGAATTTGCCGACGACCGATCCGTGAAGTGCTCGATTGCTCTCACGCAGCTCATCATATTTCTCTGGCTTT
>REEF01000468.1 GCA_007695205.1 Planctomycetaceae bacterium | reverse complement strand
ATTTGCCAAAATTCGGGGCGCCTCCGTAGCCGAATTTGCCAAAATTCGGGGCGCCTCCGCATCTCGTGGCAGGGGCTGGCGATCTTGCTCGTTTTGGCCACGGTGGTTCGCGGGGGGGTGTTGGTTGCCAGTTGGGATCGGTTTCAAGAGGACCCGGACGGGTACCGGCAACTGGCTCGCAACTTGCTGGAACACGGAACGTTTGGCTATCCTGTCCCACATGACGGTCAGACGAAGCTGATCCCCACCGCCTATCGGCCGCCCGTATACCCGATGCTGTTGGCGGCGTTTGGGGCGGCCCGCGATGTCGATACCCTTTCGGTAGCCGTGTTGCACGGACTGCTGGGCGTGGGCACGGTACTGCTGGTTGCGACTTTCGCCTTTCGGTCGTTCGGTGGGCCGGTCGCAGGGATCGCGGCTGTGCTGGTTTTGTTCGATCCCATCTTGCTGAACCAATCCGGTTTGGTCATGACCGAGACGCTGGCCGCACTGCTAGCGATCGCAGCCTGGGCGTTGCTGAGCGGGTCGTCGCGTTGGGAGCCTCGTGTTGGTGCTGGATTGGTGATGGGCATCGCCGCCCTGTGCCGTCCGGTGTTTTTGGTTTGGCTTGGCCTGGTAGCAGCAGTGTTGCTAGCGTCTTCGATCAAGCGACGCGATGTGTTCCCGGCTCTGGGGTTCTGCATTGCCGCAGCGTTGGTGCTGGCTCCCTGGATCGTACGCAACTTCTTGCAATTCCAGCGTCCCATCGCGACGACGACGCACGGCGGCTATACCGTCTGGTTGGGCAACAACGACGAATACTACGATTTTTTGCGCACGGCGCCACGAGGTTCGGTCTGGGATTCCACTCGGCTGGACGAGCGCTATGCCCAACGATTCCACGAACTGGAGCAGGACGAGGTTGCAGCCGATCGATGGGCGAACCAACAGGCCAGGCAGTGCATCCAACGTCGGCCGGGAATGTTTGTGCGCGCCAGCATCGGCCGAGTGACACGGTTGTGGGGTTGGGTCCCGAACCGCTTGTCGGCGGACGAATCCCACCTGCGGCGTTACGCCCGCTGGGCGGTGGGCGTTTGGTACTTTGTCCAGTTTCTCTTCATCTTGGTGGCTATCCTCGCCCTACGACAGGAGGTTCTGGCATCCCCGTGGCTTTGGGCCGTGCTCCTTGCGATATCATTGACAGCGGTGCATTGCATCTATTGGACCGATATGCGAATGCGAGCCCCGATGATCCCGATGCTGGCGGTAGCGGCAGCTTGGGGTTTCGTTTGGGTTTACGATCGAACGGTTGGGCATGCTCGATCGTAACTGCTTGTGAACAGGCCGGTTAGGATCGATCGGGCGAAGGTAAATCCACCTTGCCCTGTCGAGCTGGCATTCCTATAATCGTCGCCCTGAAGATCTCTTCTGCTGGAGCGGCTGGATGCCGCATGTTCCAATCGGTCGATCTCGAAATTGGCAAGGATGCCCTGGCTCTGAGTGCTCGATTTGGCCAGAAATCTCGATGCTTTCGCTGCGCTGCGCCGGTTCGGTGCATCGCTTGGGCTCTAGCCGCCTGGTTGCTGGCGGCGTGGGGTGTCGGCAGCGGTGTGCCTGTGGTTCGCGGGGAGGTGGTTCTGCCGGAACCTTCCCCCAACGCATCGATTCACATCCGTGCCGACCGAGCCAATCGCTGGACGGAGGGCGGCTACGAGGTCTGGATGTTGCGCGGCAATTGTCAGATCGTTCAGGATCGATTGGCCGCAAGTGCTGAGAACGCCGTGTTGTGGGTTCTGCGCACCCCAGCCTTAGCAGAACAGGACAGCCGGGTGCTTGTCTATTTGGAAGATGATGTGGTCGTCCAGGCACGTCGTCGGGATGAGCCATCGTCGGAATCGAGTCGACCATTGGCGGCGATGCACGATCAGCAGTGGTTCGGTCGTTTCTACACCTCGACGGACATTCACATCAACATCGAATCGTCGGTCACAGGCTTCGTTCCCGAGAGCACTCCGGCGTTGTATCAGCGTGGTCGCGCGGCCTGGGATGCGCTCAGTCATGAGTTGGGAGTTCGCGCTCGATTCGCTCCGGGATCGACCGACCGGCCTGCTAGTTCAGAAATGCCTTCGAACGCCTTGGCTTTAGAATCGACAGCCTCGGATCCCGACGTGCGCCCGACCCAATTCACTCCGCCCCCCACCTGGCCGCAGACGCCACCCGCATCGCCTCAGCCATGGACAGCGCCGCCAGGTCCGGCGACAACCGTCCCCGCGCCGGGGATGCCCACCACCCCGATTCCCGGAACTCCGACCTTGGGCGGTACCAGCCCGAGCAACGCCCAGCCGACCGCACGTCGAATCCTGATCCGATCTCGCGGGAACGTGCGGATGCAGGGCCAGGTGTTTCCCAGTCCGGACGGCCGCGAAACGGTTGCGATCGTGACCTCTGGAGTGAACGTGATCGTCGAGGGCATCGAGAATGTCTCGGGATTGATCGGCGACAAGCTCGACATCGAAGCCGACCGGATCGTCATCTGGACTTCGACCCTGGATGCACTCGATCTGTCGGGGGAAACCACCGGACAAAGGCTACAACCCAGGGATGCGCCGCTTGAGTTCTACATCGAAGGCAACATCGTCTTCCGCGAGGGCGACCGGGTCATCTACGCGGACCGGATGTACTACAATGTGCCTCGCCGGTCCGGCATGGTGCTCAATGCAGAGATCCTCACCCCGGCACCGGGATATTCCGGGTTGGTGCGGCTAAAGGCTGACATGCTTCAGCAGATCGATGCCCAGAATTTCCGAGCGTTCGGCGCCGCAGTCACCTCCAGCCGACTGGGCGTTCCCCGCTACTGGCTCCAAGCAGAGACGGTCGATTTCCAGGATCGTCAGCGACCGTTGATCGACCCGATCACGGGCGTCGTGACGATCGACCCCGAGACGGGGGACCCGGCCATCGAGCACGAGTATCTGGCGACCAGCCGCAATAATCTGGTCTACGTCGCTGGAATTCCGCTGCTGTATTGGCCTGTGATGGCGACCAATCTGGAAAAGCCGTCCTTTTACTTGGACAGCCTGCGGATTCGTAACGACAGCGTCTTCGGCTTTCAGATCTACCCGGATTTCGATGCTTACCAGGTTTTGGGCATCCGCAACGCTCCCAGTGGGACGCAGTGGACCTTTTCACCAAATTGGCTGAGCGAACGCGGGTTCGCGTTGGGAACGGACTTTCGCTACGACCGATTCGGATTCTTTAACCTGCCCGGTCCGGTGCGAGGTGATTTCGAGGCCTGGGGCATCCACGATTCGGGCCTGGATAACTTGGGACTGGAGCGGCGAGCGGTCGATCCCGGAGGAAAGGATCGAGGCCGATTGTTTTGGCAGCATCGTCATGAACTGCCGCAGGGCTTCCAGTTTACCGGCCAGGCCAGTTGGATCAGCGACCGCAACTTTCTGGAACAGTACTATCTTCCGCAATGGCGTCAAGCGCCGGACGAGAACACGAGCATCGAGTTGAAGCAATATTTGGGCAGCCATACTTGGAGCGTCCAAGGCGGCGTACGATTGAACGATTTCTTCTCGCAGACCGAGTGGCTACCGCGAGCGGACCATTTCGCATTGGGCGTAGCGCCGTTGGACGTTTTCACTTGGATGGCGCATACTCACGTGGGGTACGGCCAGTTACGCACGGCGGAGTTGCCCCCGGCAGGTTCCGAACCGCCGCAGGCCGTATTGCCTTGGGAGGAGGATTTGTTCGGCAATCCATTCGATCAACGGCGTGGGCTGCGAGCCGCCACGCGACAGGAGATCGGTCTGCCGGTGTCGCTAGGACCGATGCGAGTGGTCCCCTACGCTTCCGGCGAATTGGCCTATTGGGGTGAGGATCGCGGGGGACAGGAAGTCCAACGAGCGTATGGTCAGGCCGGCATTCGAGGCAGCTTGCCGTTCTGGAGCGTCGATCCTGGCGTGCAGAGTCTGTTGTGGAATGTCAACGGAATCGCTCATAAGGTCACGCTGGATGCCGATTTCTTCTGGGCCGGATCGTCGGAGGATGTGTCGCGTTTCGCACTTTACGACCCGCTGGATGACAACGCCACGCAACACTTCCAGCGACGGTTCATCGAGGACGTCTACGGCGGAACCTTGCCTCAGGAATTTGACGCTCGATATTTCGCTCTGCGCACCGGCATGCAGCGCTGGATTGCCTCGCCAAGCACCGAAATCGCTGACGATCTGACCATGCTGAAAGCCGGAATCCGCCAACGTTGGCAAACCAAACGAGGGTTTCCAGGCGGCGAACGGATCGTGGACTGGATCATCTTGGACGTGGAAGGAGCCTTCTTTCCGGACGAGGATCGTGACAATTTCGGCGAACCTTTCGGTTTGTTGAACTACGACTTTCGCTGGCATCTGGGCGATCGCCTGACCCTGTTGTCCGATGGTTTCGCTGATTTATTTGCTGACGGGTTGCGCACGTTTTCCGTCGGCAGCATGCTTGGTCGCCCGCTACGAGGCAGTCTGTACGTCGGGTACCGGTCGATCCACGGACCGATCAACAGCGACCGCATCATGGCCTCGCTGAACTATCGCATGAGCGAGAAGTGGATCGTGAACGCGGGCGGAGCTTACGATCTGACCGAAGACTGGAACCTGGGACAGAGCGTCAGCATCACACGGATCGGTGAATCGATGCTCATTCGATTGGGAGTCAACATCGATCGCAGCCGGGATAATGTCAGCGTCGGCTTGGCGATCGAGCCGCGACTGGTGGGTGGAAAAATCTCACAAGTTGGCGGAGTTCCCATCCCTCCGGTCGGCGCTTTTGGGTTAGAATAAGCTCGTTGGGCTATGACGTCCCGAGTTCGCTGCAAACCAGCTTCAGCCAGTTGGAGGCTGATCGGCTGACGCCGGAGATTTCCTGTGATGGTCACTAGGCTGTTAAAACGCTTGTCGCCTTGGCGGTTTATCCCGTGCCGCGATGCCAAGATTCCTTGTTGGATGTTCGCTGCTTTGGTACTGACGTGCGGGCAGGCTTCCCGATTGCTGGCGGGTGGCGGCCCCGAGAATGTGGCGGTGGTGGTCAATGCCGACAGCTTTGCGTCGCAGGCCGTGGCCAACGCCTTCGTCACGCTTCGTCAGGTGCCGGCGGGGAATCTGATCTATCTGTCCTTGGGCGATTTGCCCAGTTTCGAGATCGTGGATGTGCCGACGTTTCGCGAGCGGATCTTGCGACCGGCCTTCGAGACACTCGAGGCTCGCGGCCTGGCAGGTCAGATCGATTACCTAATCTACTCGTCAGATATTCCCTACGCCATTCGAGTTGGTGCGGATGTCGGTGACCGAGAATTGCCCAAGATCCTGACCGAAACGGCTTCGATCAATGGATTGACCTATCTGTTTCCGCTGGTGTTGGCCGAGCAGCCGGAGTATCTTGGTCTGGGGGTCAATTTCTACGCTCGGTTGCCGATCCAGGTGATCAGCTTCGACCAACAGCAATGGACGGACGACCAACGTGAGTTGTACCAGCAGGCCGTCCAGCAGATGCGCGAGCAGCAGCATGAGCTGGCGTTGGCGGCGTTCAACCGGCTGGTCGAATCGCATCCCCGCGCCGCACCCGTGTGGTATCACCGTGCCTGTGCCCTGGCTCGACTGGATCGCTTGGACCAGGCGATCGAGGCGTTGAAGCGTGCGGTCGAGCATGGTTGGTTGGATGCTCGACACACGCAAGCCGACGAGGATCTGGCCCCGTTGCGTGAACGCGACGATTTTCAGGCGATCGTCCGGCGATTGGAGGAGCGATCGCCCGTGCTGCGCCCGACCATAGGATTCCGCAGCGCGATGGGTTGGAAACCGGACGGCCAGCCGGGTCCGCCTGATGCAGGAGTGCGTTACCTGCTTTCGACGATGTTATCCGTCACCAGCGGACGCGGCTTGAGTGTGCGGGAGGCGATCGATCATCTGGAACGCAGTGCGGCGGCTGACAGCACTTTTCCCGACGGGACGATCTACCTGATGGAAAGCAGCGATGTCCGCTCGAAAAGTCGGCAGCCGATGTTCGCCGACACGGTCACCTTGCTGGATCGATTGGATGTCCGCGCGGAAATCGTTTCAGGTACATTGCCGAAGAAACGCGACGATGTGATGGGACTGGTCGCCGGTTCCGCGAACTTCGACTGGACGGCCAGCGACAGTTCCATCCTTCCGGGGGCGATCTGCGAGCACCTGACCAGCACTGGCGGCGTGATGGTCGAACAAGGCGGGCAGACGCCGTTGAGCGAATTCTTGCGCCATGGGGCTGCGGGCACCAGCGGCACGGTCACCGAACCGTATGCGATCCCTGCCAAGTTCCCGCTGCCGTTTTTGCATTTCCATTATGCCCAGGGCTGTTCGTTGGCCGAAGCGTTCTACCAGTCGGTGGCGGGGCCTTACCAATTGTTGATTGTGGGCGACCCCTTGTGTGCCCCGTGGGCTCGACGCCCAACCGTGCAGGTGCCTGGAATGGCCGAGTCGGTTAGTGGCGAACTCCGGATACGGCCGATCGCCGTCCCGCCGCCAGGAAGGTTGATCGGTCGATTCGAGCTGTTCGTCGACGGCGTCCGCCGGGCATTATGTGCACCGGGCGATACGCTGACGCTGGATACGAGCCTGCTGCCCGATGGGCGGCACGAGTTTCGGTTGGTTGCCGTCGTCGCGGACCCGATTCAGACTCAGGGCCGTGCCATCTGGTCCGTCGATGTCAACAATCACGGGCGACAAGTACGGCTGGAACCGCACGAACCAACGGAGCTGCCGCTGGGCCGATCGATCCGTCTGCGTGCAGCGATGGACGGTGCCGCGTCCCTGGAACTGCAAGCGCATGGCCGAGTGGTCGGTCAGGTGGAAGGGGCCGACGGCGAATTCACGATCGATTCGATGGATCTGGGACTGGGCGAAATCCCGTTGGTCGTCGTCGCACGAAACGAATCCGATGGGCCCATCACGGCCGTCAGTTCACCCATCCTGATCCGCGTCCAGCAACCACCGGCGTTGGTGCCCATCGACGTCCCGGAAGTCGCTAAGCTGCAACCCGGCATCGCCGTCTCGACGGTTGATGGGCCTCCGCGGATCGTCAAAGAAACACACTTCGCCCCTTGGTTGGAAAAGGCGGGTGTCCGCCGCAACTCGGCGGTAAAGATCGAAGGTTACTTCAAGATCACCGAAGAGGATTTGTATCAATTTCAATATCGCAGCCCACAATCGATCACGCTGACGGTCAATGGCCGCGAACTGTCGGCCAGCGACGATGACCGCTGGCGCTTCGTCCCGGTCAGGCTCCAGCCGGGCTGGCACCGGATGCGAGTGCTGGTTCGAGGCGAAGGAGCCAGGCGGCTGGATCTACGTTTCGGCGGTCCCGGATCGTACCGGGTCGGTGCTCGCCAGTTCCAGGCGATGGCTCCGTGAACGAAGACAAGGATCGAGAACGAAAAGACCAATGCTCCCGAAAACCTATTGCACGAGAAAGAAATCGAGGCGTTCACCATGAGATCTCCCATTGGCATCCTGCTGGCTCTTCTGTTGTTGCCTCAGACTTTTGTCTTGGGAACAGACGCCCGCGAAGCTCTACCAAACATCCTGATCATCTACGCCGATGACATTGGCTACGGCGATTTAAGCTGCTATGGAGCGAAGTTGATCCAAACGCCCCATTTGGATCGGTTGGCCAGCCAGGGAGTCCGATTCACCGATGCTTACTGCACCGCCGCCACATGCACGCCCAGTCGATATTCGCTGTTGACGGGCGAGTACGCTTTTCGCAACCAGCGAGCGCAGGTGCTTCGTGGCGACGCGCCGTTGTTAATCGAACCGGGCAGCATGACGATGCCCGAGGTGCTGCGCCGCGCCGGTTACAGGACCTCGATCGTCGGCAAGTGGCATCTGGGCTTGGGCGAAGGCGATGTCGACTGGAACGGCGACATCAAACCCGGACCATTGGAGGTCGGTTTCGACGAATCCTTTATCATTCCGGCCACGAACGATCGTGTGCCCACCGTCTACATCAAAGGGCATCGCGTGGACAACTGGAGCGATCAGGATGATCCGATCCGCGTCAGTTATCAGAAGCCGATCGGCAACTTGCCCACCGGCATCAGCCATCCCGAGCTGTTGCGTTACCCGGCCGATCGCCAGCATTCGGGCACGATTACCGGCGACATCAGCCGAATTGGCTGGATGGATGGGGGCCAATCGGCATGGTGGGATGACGAGGACATGGCCTACGAATTGGCACGACGCGCAGTGAAGTTCCTGGAACAGAACCGCGAGAGCCGATTCTTCTTGTTTCTTTCGATGCATGAAAACCATGTGCCACGCGCGCCGCACCCGGACTTTGTCGGCAGCAGCCAGACGGGATTGCGCGGCGATGCGATCGTCGAATTCGACTGGGTGGTCGGCGAGATGATGAAAACGTTGGAGCGTCTGCAGTTGTGTGACAACACGCTGGTCATTTTCAGCAGCGACAATGGTCCGGTCTTTTTTGACGGTTACGAGGACGGTGCGTTGGAGCATGCCAACGGCCATCCTGCCAGCGGTCCGCTACGAGGTGGGAAGTACCTGCCCTTCGAGGGCGGCACGCGGATGCCCACGATCGTGCGATGGCCGGGTCGCACCCCAGCGGGTTCGGTCAGCAGTGCGCTGGTCAGCCAGGTTGACTTGCTAGCGTCACTGGCCGCGCTGGTGGGCCAGGACCTTTCCGACGAGGTCGCATCGGACAGTCAGAACCAGTTAGCCGCCTGGCTGGGGCAGGACCCGCAAGGACGCGATTACGTGATCCAGCAA
>REEF01000318.1 GCA_007695205.1 Planctomycetaceae bacterium | reverse complement strand
CAGACCGAGGCGATGGGTTCGCTGGTCTATGCCCGCGAGTGCCGACGACGCGGGGACAACATCGTCGCCATGTTCAGCCTGGAGACGATCGGCTACTACAGCGACCGGCCGGGCAGTCAGCAGTACCCATGGCCGTTGTCTGCGGTCTATCCTTCTACGGGCAACTTCATCGCGTTCGTGGGGAACACCGCGTCGGATCATCTGGTCAAGCAAGTCGTGGAATCGTTCCGCCGGCACGCCCGGTTTCCTTCTGAGGGCGGGGCGCTGCCCGGCGTCATTCCGGGCGTGGGCTGGTCGGATCACTGGTCGTTCTGGCAAGCCGGTTACCCGGCTCTGATGGTCACCGATACGGCCCCGTTCCGCTACGCCCATTACCACAGCGCGGAAGACACCCCGGACAAACTCGACTACGAACGCACGGCCCGCGTCGTCGTAGGTCTGGGCAAAGTGCTGGACGAAATGGCGAATCCGCAGCCGGAATAGCCACGAGGCGGTGGTTTCCTGGTCGAGCCTGTCCAGCGACCGCTTAGGCCCCCGGCCAGCCACCCGGCCCGCGGATCCCCATCGGCACCTTGGATCAATCCCGCGACCCACGCAACCAGAAACTGGACACCCCCATTCCACCATGCCTGAACGCCCGTGTCCATTTTCAGCCGCGCCGTTGTGCGGCTCGGCTTCGACCACCGAGCCACTGCGTAACCGTTACGCACCCGCCCAGCCGTTTTGTAAAAAACCGCCTGTTGTGCCAGACCCCGCCGACCGATTCAGCTTGCTCAATCCACCGAGAGCCAAGCGGCCACTTTTTACATGTTCGACGCTGACGTTTCCGACCATCACCCACGGTTGTCGTTGATAATCAGTTCGCCGTCATCGAGACGGCCGCTGTAAACAAAGGTTTGATTTGGTCGGATCGTCTTGGAGAAGATTTCGAGATCTGGGCTTTGCTGTACCGAACCATGTTGATCACGAGACGCTTCAAGAGTATCCTGTTATCTACCGCACGCCATTGAGAGTGACGCGTAACCCGAACCGCAAGCGAGGCGGCGCAGCCGTTTTCTCACTTGGTTTTAGGGTCCGTTGAATGCGTGTCATTCGACACCGCGTGCATTATGAGCCGCGTGGTCAATTTCGCCCCCCGGAATCAAGGAGCACTATCGTGACAGCGAAGACATTCTTTCAGGTAGCGTGTTTGACAGTCGGTGTGGTCGCGCTGACGAGCGTCCGGGGAGCCGTTGCCGAGCAACCGCGGGACGGTGTTTTCATTCATGTCAGCCATGGCAGCAACGATCCGCATCGGGTTCTGATGGCCTTGAACATGGCCGCCATCATGTCCGAGGACCGGGACGTCTTGGTGTACTTCGATATCCAGGGGATCGAGGTCGTGCTGAAAGACAGCAAAGATCTCACCTATTCGCATTTCCCTTCGTCCAAGACACAACTGGCGGCGCTGCCGAAAAGAGGCGTGATCCTGATGGCCTGCCCCGGATGCCTGAAAGCGGCCGAGAAAACAGCCGCCGACCTGGCACCGGGCGTGGAGATCGCCGACAAAGACCGGTTCTTCTCGTTCACCAAGGGACGAATCTTGACCTTGGACTATTGACGTGTCATCAAGGACCGTCACCACAACCGCGATCGCCAGCTTCGGTCTCGGGTACCAGCTTGCGGCAAAAGAATCGGCCCGCCAGCTCGGCGATCAAGTACTTTTGATCGCGTAAGTCAGTATTGCCCCACGACCTCGTTGCCAGCCCGCGTGGCCAACGCGTGGTAGACCGATGTTTCGATCGTCTCGGCGATCAGACGGACCGAGCCGTCCCCAGCCAGAAAGTTCGTGCCGGCCGGATGGAAACTGCTGAAGTTGTGGAAGTAGTGACTGGGCGCCGCCGTCGAATTGGGCGGAAAAGCGGCGACTCCAGCAACCCGCGCCACGCCGTGCTGGCCACCGCTCACGACGCCCAGCCACGTTGACGGCGCGTGGCGCGAATTCCGTTCTCCGACGATCAATGTCGTGCTCAAACCATCGCGGATATCCGCAAAACGGAACTGCCGATTGAGCATGAACGTGCCGTCGCCTTCGCAGCCGTTAAACGTGGCGAATGTCGGGGCGCAGAGTTCGCGGAAGTTCACCGTACCAAACATGCCGATGTAGTTTCCCTTGGCCATCTGCAACGGAAAGGGCGCCGGGGTGCCAACCGCTGGACCTCCTCCGGCAAGATCGAAGATGTCGTCGCCGATGTCCGTCGGACAGCGGTAGATCTTGATCCGGGCCAACCGTGCGTCCGCGTTGATCGGATCGCTGATCGGATGCTCGAAATGCACCAAACCATCAAGCACAGCGGTCTGCTCCATATACGGCAGGATGCTGGTGCTCCACGCCCAGCCCGGAAGCCCGAACCAGAAAGGCTGGCCGTTGGCCGGGTCGTAACCTCTCCAACCGGCCGGCAAGCAGCCAAACGTGTCGTGGTACATGTGCAGGCCCAATCCGATCTGCTTCAAGTTGTTGCTGCACGACGTGCGACGCGCTGCTTCGCGGGCCATCTGAACGGCGGGCAAAAGCAGCGCAACCAGGATGCCAATAATGGCGATGACGACCAGTAATTCCACCAGTGTAAAACCAGAATGTCGCCTGAACATGAACGATTACCTCCCAAGAATGATCGCGCATCACACATAACGAGCGCATGGGCACTGCGGTGCGCGATTGGCGTGAAATTCGGACCGATAAAGGTTTTCACGCGAACCAGGGAGGAGCGCGGATCGGGGAAGAAAACCGCAGTGAAAGCCTCGGCGGGCTGGGCTCGGAGTAAGACGCTTCCGAAACGACTTCGCCCCAGCCGATGGCCGCAATCGCAAGGATCGCGAGACTTTTCTGAGCCAGCAAGTGACAGACGATACAGTCGGAACGGTGGCCCAGGTCGAAGGCGTCAAGCTGGCTTGATGTCCTGTCGTCCTGGACAATGCGAGCCCCACAGGCTTCGACGCAATGCCCACATCCGTCATGGGCCGCCCAACCGATCGGCTCGGATCGATGGCTGTCGCAATGATGCAACGGCAGCGCAGCGATTACCGTGATCAGGTAACCGGCCAACACACCCATCGTGATCAGTGTTCGCGGCTGACGCATAAGAACCCCACGAGCGGACATCGCCCAATACTTCTTTCCACTATTAGGATAACCTTGAGCGAATTGGTGTCAAGAGTGCCTCAGGGGATCTTGATGGCCGAAACGTGACGCCAACGCATTACCCAAAGCCCAGGGGCACACGCGAGCAAATCGAGCGGCTGCAACGCGGCTGATGCGAAGGTTATGGCAGGAAAATGGAACTCGGCAAAATCCCCGCAACGCCCAGATCAGATCTTCGTAGACGCCCCAGGAGCCCCGTGACGCGGCTCCAGCCGCCATGGCCTGATCCACCAGCCGACCATGACCACGAACGTGCGTCTAAGCGCCCCAAGCTTCGCGCTCGGTTCATTGTGCGGGGTCAGTCGGGGGCACCGTCCGGTGTTCAAGCAGATTTCACCAAGGCGATCAGGTTGGAAGCTACTCTGGCGGGGTTCATACCAGGGGACGGGGGTCTTTTCGAGACGTGCGGTCAAGGAAAAGGAGGCGGAAAAAGACCCCCGTCCCCTTTTGTTTGACACGGCCAGCCACCGCTTGTCTTCCTCGGTCAAGCGGATGGCGACCCGGAAGCCGGCGAGCTGAAAATTGTAATGAACCGGACCCGCCTCGTAGCTGTCGTTCACCCGCAGGCCCACGTAGCGAGTCCTGGTTGGCGGACAATTGATGGTGTGTGCCTGGCCGCCGGTCAAGCGGGGGACGTCGTGGGGCACGACCAAGTCCTGAATGCCCGGTTTGCCCTCGAGACCAGCTACGGCAATCTGTTTCACGGGACCGTCGCCGGCAACCCAGAACAGATCGACATTCTTCGGGCCATACGCGCCGGGGCTGTCACGCGCGATCAGCTTGACTGCCACAACATCCAGCGTGCGGCCCAGGTCGAAAACGATATGCCCGGTGACCGGCCTGTCCCTTCCCCGGCGGAATCTTCTTCGTATCCCCGTCCGACGCGTCCGGCGTATCGTCCAGCAAGCAGCAGAAGGTCGCAGGATCGTCGTCGATGGCGCGCGCGGCGCCGTATTGGGTACCATATCCGGCATCGGCTTGATCCTGAGTCCCATAGGCCGGTCCCGAGGCGGCGACGATGCTTTGCGGTGTCAGCCAGACAGCTCCTTCGAGCGCCCCGCCGTCAGCCTCGGCAATCCCGCAGAAGAAACTGGCCAGCAGGAGGCAAGCCAATACCAGTCGGACGGTCTTTGCTGCGTCTCGCATCATTCGGTTCCCCGGATTAGAAAATGCACCCCGTAGTTGCATCGAAAGTAGGACGGATTGCCAATCCGTCCTACGGTTAGTTGTTCAACTTGTTTCTGCGCGGTCACTATGATTCGCCGCGCTATCCGTTTATTCATTGGCCAGGGTGCGGATCTGGTCCTCGTTCAACAGGCCGCGATAGATGCGGAAATCGTCGAGCGCCCCGTGGTAGTTGGCACCAGGCTGTTTTTCCCAAACGTTGTAACCGCCCAACCGGACGCCGGTCAGATACACGGTCGCTTCGGGACCGAAAACGGGGTGCTTCCGGTCGGGCCGGCCGTCGATGTAAAACTGGATCGAGCCGCCCGCGCGCATGTCGCAGACCACGGCCACGTGATGCCAGGCCCTGTTTCCTACCTCGGCGAAGGACGCGAAATGGGCGTGGCCGGCCGAGCCGCGGTGGATGGCCACGTTCGCGGCGCCGTTCTGCAAAAGGCTCAGGTGCAGATCGTGTTCGCTCCAGTCGTCGCAGAACAGGATCGCGTTCCAGCGGTTGCGCAAGGATTCCGGCTTGACCCAGAAGGCGATGCTGACGGTGGTGAAATCGCCCGGCAAATCGCCGACGTGCACAAAGTCCCCGTGGCCGGAGAACTTCAGTGCCCGGCCGCTACGGCCCTCGATCCGCCGCGCGCCGACCACGTGCCCGTGGTGGCCGGACCCCGAACCGTCAAGGACGGTGGCGCCGTCCGGTTCGTCGAACCGCCAGTGGCCGACCAGTTCGGCAGGCACAGGCTCCAGCGGCCCGTCGGATATCGGGTCGGGCCGAACGCCGTAGGCCGATCGCAACGTCGGCGGCTCGCGGAAGCCCGGCCGGTCGCGATGACGCAGGTTGCGCAGACCGAAGTACGAACCGTAGTATTGCCCGTTCGTATCGATCCACGTGGCCAGCTTGACGAACTCGGCCGGCGATAGGGCCACGTCGTGGTGCCCCTCGCGCAACACCTCGATCAACCGGCTGCGGTGCGAACCGAGCGAGTAGGGGGCCACGGGCGGTGCGTGCTCCATGGACCATGTCCACGAGGAGCCCTGACCGGGCGGTGCGGTCCACTCGCGCACCGTGTTGATCAGCCCCTTGCTCATGATCTGCTCGTACGAACGGTTGAACAGATCCGTACGATCGCCGGTCAGCGTCAGCTTGCCGTCTGGATCGGTGTTACCGTGGCATGCGATGCAGTGCTTGTCGAAGATGGGCTGCACGTCCGTCTCGTAGTGCAGTGGGCGCGGGGCCACGTCGCCCGGTTGTGGCCCCAACGGTGCCGGAGGGGCGCGCAGCGCCAGCGGCATGGCTCGGATGTCGCGCGGCGGAGCCTGCGTGCGGTGCTCGTGACAGCCAATGCAGGACCGCTGCTCGTCCGGCCGCAGATTGATGAACGTCCGCATCCGCTGCACTTCCAGGAAGTCTCCGTCGAGCGCCTGGAAGAACAGGTTGGCGTCGGCCGGAGCGGTGAAGTAGGCCGAGCCGTCTTCGTGGACCGGCACCACGCCTTCCAGGACAGCGATCCAAATATGGCTGTACCAGCTTACTGCGACCATTTGTCCAGGGAAGTTGTCGCCGCTGCCATAGGGCCAGACCGACCACGGACGTTCCACCTGACGCAGCACGCGCAGATACTTCACCTCGCCCCGCTCGACACCCGGCAGCCCTTCGTACACGTCGGTCAAGAACAAAGTCGCCGTCGCGTCGACCGGTTCGTTGGCAGGGCTCGCCACCGGCGTTTCCGCCACCGCGCCGGGGCGCGACATGGCTGGCAACACGGGCGGCACCGGACGCGGTTTCAATAGGATCGGCGTGAAGCACGACATTTCGGGATCGTCGTAGATCGGCACCAGGTTGCCGAATACGTCCAGCAGGTAGATGCCATAGGCGGTCTGGTCGTTGTATCGCCGGTCCAGATTGGCGGAAACCAGGAAGAACTGGTCGGATAGCGGGAATGGATCGCAGTAGAACGGGCCGTACACGTCCTCACGCCACTGGCCGTTGCGCCGTTGGTACAAGCCGCGCAACTCGCGCACCGTCGTATCCGGCGTCAGGCTGGTCATGGCGTCCTCGCTGCGTTTATTGCGGTGCAAATCCACTAGCAGGATGGAACCAACCGCCAACGGCTCGTGGCCGCAACCCGTGGCGACGATCAGGTTGGGACGGTCGGGAACCTGCCGGGCATGATAGAACACGCCGGGGTCGCGGATGTTGTTGCCGTACACTTCCTCGGAACCCGAACCGTCGGGCCGCATGGCCCACAGCGGCTGGATCGCCGCAATGCCCTTGTAGACGTACTCCCAACGCGTGTAGAGAATGCGGCCGTCATCCAGCACTGCGGGAGTGAACTCGCTGAGCATCCCCTGCGAGAGCCGTTCCATGTTCCCGCCATCGGCATCGATCCGGTACAGGACCGTACAGGGCAGCGTGTGGCCACCGCAAACCGCCGTCCGCTCGCACCGGCTGGACGCGAACACGATCCGCCCGTCGGGCAGGTAGCAGGGGTGCATATCGTCGGTCCAGTGCGCGTGAAGCCGCGGGTTGGCCTGGCAGGAACCGATCGCGTGCAGACTGTACCGGGCCATCCGCTGTTGTTCGTCGTCAGGCTCGAACGTAAGCTGCCGGAGCCCCGAACCGTCGACGCCGACTTCCCATAACCGCATCCCTTCGGGCCGTGGCGGCCGGTAACCGAACACGACGCGTTGGGCATCGAACGATACATCCATCCGGTCGAAGACACCGCCGCTCAACTCGGGCACCACGTTGGTCACGGCGCCGTCGTCCAAGGATAGCTTGGCCAAGCTGCCGCCGTACTTCTGAATGCCTTGGTAATAGTCGTCGTAGAAGTGCGGGGAATCGTAGGTAGAGCGTCGCGCGAACAGGATCGATTGGCCTCGCAAGAGCGGATTGGCGGTGA
Source organism: Planctomycetaceae bacterium (assembly GCA_007695205.1). GTDB lineage: Bacteria > Planctomycetota > Planctomycetia > Pirellulales > Pirellulaceae > SKKK01. The sequence goes on along the minus strand of REEF01000318.1, from coordinate 1,554 downwards.
CCAGCATCCCGCGGCGGCTAGCGGCCAGTTCCTCATGCAGCGCCATGGTTGTTTCATCGGCGGGTTCGAGCCCCGAGGACGACGCGGATACCGCCCGCGTTTCGAGTGTCGCGATCCGAGCCAGGAACTCGGCCGCCGGATACTGATCGGGAAACCTAGCCCCCAAGGCCGTCACGGCCGCTCGAAGCCCGTCGGCCGCGTCCAGAATCGCGTCCAACTCGGCCGCGCGGATGCACAGCCGAAGCCACGGTGCCGTGTGATCCGTTGGGTCATCACCGCTCAGCAGCCTGGTCAGCAACTCCATCTGCTGTCGGACGGCAGCGCCACGGTGGTCCCAGCGGGCCAGCATTTCTTCGAGAAACTCCCGCTCCCAATCCACGCCGGATCCTGCCAGCCAACCGTCGTCGGCGAACCACGCCGCTGGCACGGCGGCCAGCAAGCGGTTTGCATCGCGGGGGAAATCCCGCTCCAAACACCGCCAGAGATACGGTACCGGATTGGCAGCCAACGAAAAATAGAATTGGCGGGGGCCCGGCGATTGCTGTTCGATGCGGATGGCCAGTTGATGCTCGCCCGGTTCGAGCGCCAGCAAGGCAACGACTTGATCCTGGCGCGTGCCGTCCAGTCGCATCCCGGTTCCATAGCGACAGTAGGTCAGCGCTGTATCGGCCGCGAGCAGCTTCCGGCCATTCAGATAGACGGCCAGCCGATCGCCACCGCCAACTCCCAACAGAAGCCGCACCGCACGTTCCGCGCGAATCGTGCGGCATGCCGTCCACGGGTTGTCACTGCTGTCCAGCACGCGACCGTCCTGCCAGTCGGGTTGTGGGTTCCAGAGGCCCTGCCCCTGGGCATCGCGCGCGCTCAGATCGATCACCCCAGCCAGTTCGTGCTCCGCGACCGACGGTTGTGCCACGTGCCACGGTCCCGCCTGGACCTGCGCGGCGGCGCCTGCCACCGCTTGGCGGACATCACGCCAGACGGCGCGCGACGCCAACATCGCTTCGTGCAACGAAGCCCCGCCCGGGTACAAGGGTACGAGCGTTGCGTGAGATTCGCCCGAGCCCACTGCGGGCGCATCCGCTGCAGCGGATGCGGACCACGCATGTTCCGCGTTCCCGGCCGCCACCATGCTAGCCACCAGCAAGAGCCGTGTGAAGATTCGCTCAAACTGTCCACCTGGCATCAGAGAGTCTCCTGTTCGGCCGATCTGTCCGCCGGGCGGCAAAGCAGTTGCCCGATCCGCGGCCGAAAACAAGGTTGGTTGATCGTCGAGTCCATCGAACGCGTGTTGGTCGTCGAAGTTCATAGCCCCGCTTGATTGTAACGTACCAAAACGCGTTAGCGATGACCACCGCTGCGTGGACGCGATAAGCCAGACCAGCCAACGGCCAGATCAGATCTTCGTTGAAGCCCCTGGAGCCCCGCTGACGCGACTTCAACCGCCATGGCCTGGTCACCGGCCATGACCACAAACGTGCGTCGATGCGCGCCAGGCTTCGCGCGTGGTTCATGGTGCGGGGTCACTCGGGGGTACGTCCAATGTTTCAGCAG
>REEF01000475.1 GCA_007695205.1 Planctomycetaceae bacterium | reverse complement strand
GTTGTATCCATCTGGCCCAAGACGTCGCGCATTGGCACCCGAAGTGTCAGCGAACACCATCCTCGGATTCTCTCGCTCACGCTTTGGGTTACGAATCATCCCGGCCTATTGCCCTGAAGAACCGTTCCTATCGTCGTGTGCCAGGCACACGACGGTTCCCTCGACGGTAGCGATATAAAGGCGGCCGTTGGCTGCGGCCATACCATCCCAGACGGCGGGCGAATCCAGCGGGTATTGGGCAAGCACCTGGCCATCCCGCTCGGCACAAACCAATACCGCACCACCCAGCCGACCTTCGTATGCGGCGTGGGGATCGTCGTCAGGGATATCGGTGGGCATGACCGCGATCAGCAGATGCTCGCCCGATTGGATCAACGCTCGGCCGCGAGCCGGCAGGGCGACGCGATACAGATAATCGCGCGGCGGTTCGGGCCTGAAATCGGGTAGCGACGGCTCGTCGGTCGCCAACGGCCGGTTGGCCATTTTGAACAGCAGGTACTCACCGACCGATGCCTGGTGAGCTTCGGGGCGTTGAATCCCCCACACCGCTTGGTCGTCGAAGGCCATCATGAGCCCGGTCGGGACCGAAATCGTGGCCTGACCGCGACGACCATCCCGGCTGTTGACGATCCACGAGTAGGCCACGGGGATGCGGCTGAAATCGCCCGTGCCCAGCACCCAGTGCGATCGATGGTTCTCGGCATCGTCCAACAGACTGGATGTGGAGAACAGATGTCGCGAGAGTTCTGGTTGCTTTTCCAACGCGGCGTTGAACCTGCGGTGGTGCAGGAACACGTCGCGGCCGTCGCTGACCAGCACATCCGAAATCGAACCGGCTGCCATCGAAAATGCATCGCTGTGATCCGGGTGCTCCAGCGTCTTGAAATCAGCCACGTTCTGTTCGAACCGCTCGTGGTCCCGTTGCTCGGGAAGGTCTTCCTTACGAGTGAACTCAGGGTGCCGACTCTGATAGTGGCTGGAGTGGATCACTCGTCCAGTGACGGGATCCAGGCCGTACAGAAAGATCCCCTCGTCTAACCAACTGGAACGACCGGCCGAGAAGTAGGCGATGTCGTCCAGGATCATCACGCTGCCATGCACCGGCCAGGGCGACTCCAATCGGTCCAGTGCCACGATCCGCAGATCCGCAGGGGCAGCCAAGAATCGCCAGACCAACTGCCCGTCGCTCAACCGCAAATTGGTCACTCGACCATCAGCGCTTCCAAACAGGACCATTCCTTGATGGATCGTAGGCGGCGAATCGACTCGCCCACCAGCCACATGACGCCATCGCACCTGGCCGCTGGTTTCGTCCAGCCCGTACACGATGCCGCTATCCACGTCGGCCAGAACCACCCAACCCTCGGCCACCACGGGTTGGGTCAGCCGGCCGCCCAGATGTGTTTGCCACGCTTGCTGAAGCTCAACCGGCACGACGGTATCCGCCACGCCTCGACGCACCGGATCACCGCGGTACGTGGGCCAGGCTTCGACGCTTGCCAGCTCCGGCGGGCTCACCTGACCGTAAGCCGGTCCTTCCTCCAGCGCCGAGCCCTCCGCCGCTCGAACCTTCGCATCCGCCATGGCGGTTTGCTCGGCGGCAAAAGCCCAGTAGCCATGCAGCATGGTCTCCATATAGCAGCCGCAGGAATGGGGCGGCACGTACAGCAAACCATTCGCCGGCAAAACGCCGTACTGGCACGCACCCCGCACCCAGTTATTCCGAGAATGCTGTTCACCCACCATATCGATCATCTCGACCCCCCGTTTGCCGGCGATCAAGAATCGCTGAGTCGCTTTCGCTCGGTAGCATCGATAGTGGTGGCCCGCCGACTTGACCTGGTCCGCGATCGGGTCCGAGACACGGACTTCGCCCGTACGAAGGTCCAATGCCTCGATCTTGGGATGCGTTGCCACTGGCGGGTTGGAATCCGCATAGTAATCGACTTTGTGCCAAACGAGATCATCGATCACCAAGACATCGGGCGGGGCGTGGAAGCCACTGCCCGCCTCGCGCCGCCACAGCTCGGTGCCCTCGTCCGCGCAAACGGCCAGCAACTCGCGGCCCACGGTGAACAGAACAACTCCCTGGGAAACCACCAGCGTGTTCTCGCCAAAATTGATCCCGCCTCGAACCTCGGACGCTGTCTGGCCGTAACGCCACTGCAGTTCGCCCGAGCCCAGATCCAAGCAGGCGGCACCGCGCCCCACAGCGACGTAGACGCGGGTGCCGTCGGCGGCCAAGGTCTTCGGCACGGGATGACCCTCAGGCGACCATCGCCACAGCGTCTGCCCCGTGACGGTGTCCACGGCAATCAACGCCTTCTGGTTTCGCGGCCGTGGCGCCTTGCGAGGCACCGGATGAACGAAAGCATGCTCGGCTTCCGGAGTACCCACCAGAACCAACAATACGTCGCCCACCAGGATGATCTCCTCGGCGTTGACGGTTTCCGGATAACGGGCCACCACTTCCCCCGTTGCCGTATCCAGCGCCGAAACGGGTCCACCCAATTCCAGGGGCAGATATAAACGATCGGAGGATACGACCAGCAATCGCGGTGCTTGGGCCGGCCCGCTGCGGAACCGGTGCTGGTGATCGATCCACGAGAGCATCGGCCTCTTCCACAACGTGACTCCGCTGAATGCATCACGGGCGGTTACCATCCAGCGGGCTGGCAGATGAATGTTCGCCGGCGAAGACTCGTCTGCGATATAGAACAGTCTGCCATCCGCCGTCACCGACGAACTGACACTGTTCAGCGTATGGTGATTGCGAGTCCAGCGGGGTGCAGCCAACCACTGGATATGACGCGGCGGACCGACCACCTCGTCCCGCGCAACCGCGTTGTTGTCCGGGCCTCGCAAATAGTGCGTCCATTGCCCATCGATCGTATCAGGCCACGGCTTGGTGGTCTTGATCCACGCAGTATCCGACTTCACGTACGCGACGCCACCTGGCGCCAGCACTCGGTTCATTTCCTCAGCGGATACCAGCGACGTATCCTCGACAATCAAGAGCTGTACCAGATTGTCCACGTGAGGCAGATGCCCCGAGAGCAACCGATCGATGGCGACCAAGCCAGCAAGGTCCATCTGAGCCACATGCTGCCGCGCCACATCGACGTTCGCCGGATCGGCATCCAGGCCGTGTACCAGATAACCATCATCGACCCGTAAGGCTGCCGTCAACCGTCCATCGCCACAACCGACGTGGACCACCAAGCCACCACGCACCCCGGTAGCCTGAACGATCTGCCGAGCGGCATCCGCGTCTTCCGTAGAAATGCCCAGCGTCAGAACCAGCGAGCACAGCAAAGGAATCCCTGAAAACATGATCATGACCTTTCCGCATCCAAACCTGCCAATGTTCACTCGGTATCGCCAACCGCAACATGAACGCCCCCCGTGACGGACAAAAGCCTCCTGGCCGGACGCTTCGCCACGTCTCCCCATTGTCCACGATCCTACCCGGACAGATCAAGAGCGCCTTTGCCTGATCATGGTCGTCGTGCTGCTTGGCTGCCTGCTGATCGCTTCCTAGGACGGCAGGCACTTCGGTACGACGTTCCGGATCTACAGTCAACCGATCTATCGCTCTCCGAACACGTACCACAAAGTCCGACCCGAGGTTTGGCTGGCGGCAATCGTACCATTCAGCGGCGTTTAGCACATCTGAATCAAAGAGTGGATGGTAGTGAAACCTCCCTACGTCGACCGTTCCGTCTACAAAACGAACAGACCGCTTGCATACCGCTTCGCCGACCGTTAGCCACGCTGACGGGAAGGAGTCGCACACGAAGGCGCGACGCTCGCGAAGGGCTTTGCGTTGTCGAAGCTTCGCACCTTCGCGTGAGACCGCCAAAGCGTTCAATTCCCGACGTGCTCCCGGATTGTCTCACCCCCACCTCGCCCCGCAGTCAGCACGCGTGACCATCGTCTTTTTCCGCGGACGCCTCCGCCGGCGACGATGCCCCGCGCTCGGACCATCCTTTCATTGCGTCATCGGCGGCCCCCGTTCGGACCGTAACGATATTATTATCCCGGGTTTTTCAGCCGGATAAAGTGGATATCACCGGGATTGTCTGATTCAACTGCGGCCGATTCTAATCGGGGCGTTTGGGCTGTCAACGTGTATGGGTGACGCAACGGGGTCGGATAACTAAGCACCGTGCGAGAAATAACTGACGCACTTTTGGCCCCCTCACCCTGCCTTCTCCCTGGAGGGGCGAGGGGACATCGGACAGTTATTTCTCGCACGGTGCTAAATTGGTAACGCCCGCCGCCCCAGCGTTGGACGGCAGGGGTGGTTGGCTTGGGGCTCGCTTCGCGGTATTCTGTTCGGCGGGTCGGCTGAGCGATATCGGCATGCTTTCGGTTAACCTGTGCCGGGCCACGGCGAACAGGGGATTTCAAACGAACGAAGGAACGCGAATGAAAAAAACGCCTGAACAATTGCGAAGTCATCGCTGGTTTGGCCCGCGCGATCTGCGTTCGTTCGGGCACCGTTCCCGATTGAAAGGGATGGGGTACGACGACCAGGACTACCGGGACAAGCCGGTGATTGCGATCCTGAACACGTGGAGCGATCTGAACACGTGCCATTCGCACTTTCGCGAGCGAGCCGAGCAGGTCAAGCGGGGCGTGTGGCAGGCGGGAGGGTTTCCCGTCGAGGTGCCTGTGATGTCGCTGGGCGAAATGTTCATGAAGCCGACGACGATGCTGTACCGCAACCTGTTGGCGATGGAGACCGAGGAGATCCTGCGTTGCCATCCGGTCGACGGCGCGGTTCTGATGGGCGGTTGTGACAAGACGACCCCAGGCCTGTTGATGGGGGCCATCTCGATGGATCTGCCGACCATTTTCCTACCGGCCGGTCCCATGCTGACCGCACGCTGGGGCAACCAGACACTGGGCAGCGGCAGCGACGCTTGGAAGTACTGGGACGAATTGCGAGCGGGGAATCTGTGCGAGGACGCTTGGCTGGAGATCGAAAACTGCATCGCTCGATCGGCGGGCCAGTGCATGACGATGGGTACGGCATCGACGATGGCGATCATCGCCGAAGTGCTGGGGATGACCTTGCCGGGTGCCGCGTCGATTCCCGCCGTGGTGGCCGAACATGCGCGGATGGCGACCGCCGTCGGACGTCGCATCGTCCAGATGGCCTGGGAGGATTGGAAGCCCTCGGAGATCCTTTCCGCTGAGTCGTTCGACAATGCGGTGGTGACCGACATGGCCATCGGAGGTTCCACCAATGCGATCGTCCACCTGATCGCGATGGCGCGCCGAGCCGGATTCGATTTGCCGCTGGAACGCTTCGACCAGATCTCGCGTCGTACGCCGGTGCTGGCCAACATACGTCCTGCGGGCGAAAAGTATCTGATGGAGGATTTCTACAACGCGGGCGGGTTGGGGGCTTTGTTGTTGCAGATCAGCGACCTGCTGCACCTGGATTGCCGGACCGTCTCTGGCCGTTCGCTGGGTGAAGACATCGCCCAGGCCAAGGTCATCGACCCGGACGTGATCCGGTCTCGGGACAATCCAGTCTCGGGCGAGGGCGGAACATTCGTCTTGCGAGGCAATCTGGCGCCCGACGGGTGCGTGGTGAAACCGATCGCTGCGGATCCGCGTCTGTTCGGCCACCGGGGGCCGGCCGTGGTTTTCGAGAATCGCGGCGACATGAAGGAGCGGTTGAATGATCCGGGATTGCCGGTGACGGCCGATTCGGTGCTGGTGCTGAAGAACGCTGGCCCGCAGGGCGGACCGGGGTTTCCCGAGTGGGGTATGCTGCCGATCCCGGACAAGTTGCTGCGGCAAGGGGTGCGGGACATGGTCCGTATCTCTGACGCCAGGATGAGCGGGACCAGTTACGGCATGTGCGTATTGCATGTTTCGCCCGAAGCGTTCGTAGGCGGTCCTCTTGCATTGGTCCAGGACGGGGATATCATCGAATTGGACGTCGGCGAGCGTCGGCTGGAACTGTTGGTGGACGACCAGGAACTGCAGCATCGTCGATCCGGATGGCAGCCTCCGGTGGCCAAATATCCACGGGGTTACGGCCAGTTGTTCACGCGGCACGTCACGCAGGCCCATGAAGGTTGCGATTTCGACTTCCTGCATCATGGCCCGAAAATCCCGGAACCGGACATCTATTGACCAAGGTATTCTTCCCCATTTGCACTTGGCCAGCGTCCGCCTTGCAATAGAAAGACGAGAATCGACATGGACACCCAAGCGATTACCCCTCAGCGATTATCTACCTCGGTGATCGCCGTGCCCCCCTTGGCTCGTTCTGCCGATCTGAGGCTGGACATCCAGCAGAATCGCCGGATGGTCCAACACTTGGAAGCGGGTGGCGTGTCCACGTTGCTGTATGGGGGCAACGCGGTGCTGTACCACGTGGCCTTAAGCGAGTACGCGGATTTGCTGCAGATGCTGAAGGAACTCTCTGGCGAGCAGACGCTGATGATCCCCTCGATCGGCCCCGCTTTCGGCCTGATGATGGATCAGGTCGCCGTGTTGAAAGATTTCGGGTTTCCGACGGCGATGGTCTTACCACAAGTCGAAATCGCGACCTCCGACGGCATCGCGACCGGTATCCGGCTGGTCGCTGATCGTTGGGGCAAACCGGTGGTGCTTTACATCAAGCACGACGGCTATATCGCGCCGAAAACGGTCGCTCGCCTGGTGCAGGACGGGTTGGTCAACTGGATCAAGTACGCGGTGGTTCGCGATGACCCGGCCCGGGACGATTATCTGAAGGCATTGACCGAGCACACGGATCCGAAGCGAATTGTCAGTGGGATCGGCGAGCAACCTGCGATCGTTCATCTGCGAGATTTCTCGTGCGGCGGATTCACCTCGGGATGTGTTTGCGTCGCCCCGCGGCTGTCGATGCAGTTGATGCACGCGGTCCACGCTGGCGATTTTGATCGAGCTGAAACGATTCGAGCCCTGTTTTCGCCGTTGGAGGATTTACGAAACTCGATCCATCCCATCCGCGTGCTGCACGCGGCCGTATCGCTGGCAGGGATCGCCGAAACGGGGCCCATCCTGCCGCTGATGAGTCCGGTTGACCAGTGCGATCAGGCCGAAATCGAACGGGCTGCTCGAAAACTTTTGCAAGACAACGGAGAGGTTGTATGACCATCTACTACGCCGAGGGTTCTCCCGATACCGTGCTGACCGACCAGCAACTACGATCCGCGTTGACGGACTGTTTCGAGCGGTTGGGCGACCGTCGCCGGGTGATCGCTCTGCCGCCCGATTTCACCCGATACAACAGCCGGGCCGGATTGCTGACTTGCATCACCTACGACCATTTCGGCGATCGTCTGACGGACGTCATGCCCGCCTTGGGCACGCACGTGCCGATGCCGGACTGGCAGTTGGAGAAGATGTTCCCGGGCCTGCCCAAGTCGCTGATCCGCGAACACCGCTGGCGGGACGATGTGTTGACGATCGGCCATGTGCCGATCGAGTATGTCAGCGAGGTGACCGAGGGGATTTGGAACCGACCTTGGCCGGCTCAATTGAACCAATTGATCTGGCAAGGCGAGCATGATCTGATCCTCTCGATCGGCCAGGTGGTCCCGCACGAAGTGATCGGCATGGCCAATTACAACAAGAACATCTTCGTCGGTACGGGCGGATCGCAGGGGATCAACGAGAGCCACTTCATCGGCGCGGCTTATGGCATGGAACGGATGATGGGCCGTGCCGATACACCCCTGCGACGCATCTTGAACTATGCGCAGGATCATTTCTGCAGCCACCTGCCGCTGGTCTACATCCTGACGGTGGTCGGCAGTGACGGCGCCGGCCGCCTGGTGACACGCGGGCTGTACGTCGGGGATGACCACGAGTGTTTCCAGCAGGCGGCCGAATTGTCGGTGAAGGTCAACTTTACGGTGGTGGACCAGCCCTTCAAGAAGGTCGTGGTTTACTTGGACCCGGAAGAATTTCACAGCACCTGGTTGGGCAACAAGTCGATCTACCGCACGCGGATGGCCATCGAGGACGACGGCGATTTGATCGTGTTGGCGCCGGCGGTGGGGGCGTTTGGCGAGGACCAGCAGATCGATCGCCTGATCCGCAAGTATGGGTACCGAACGACGCCCGAGATCATGCGGTTCATGGAGCAGAACGAGGACTTGCGGCAAAACCTTTCCGCCGCCGCTCATCTGATCCACGGGTCGTCGGAGAACCGTTTTCGCATCACCTACTGCCCGGGAGAACTCGATCGTTCGGAAATCGAAGGGGTCGGCTACCAGTTCGGCGATCTGGCCCAGATGCAGCGCCGCTACGATCCGCAGAAGTTAGTGGAGGGGTGGAATACGCTTGACGATGGCGAGCGGATCTACTATATCAGCAACCCTGCCCTGGGGCTGTGGGCGCATCCCAGTCGTTTGCAGGGCTGAGTCGCGCGTCAGATTCCTTCAACTTTCCGGTGTGAAATTCCGATAACCCAACGGCATCGCCGGCGGTTCGGATGCCGGCATGATTTTTGTTTCGGCCCAGTCAGGGAGGACTGCCGATGTTTCGACGACCGTCGATCCTGGCGTTGCTAGCGGGCAGCGTTGTTGTGCTGCCGCTTCTTTTTGCGAGCAGCGGTTGTCGCAGCAAACAGCATGCGCGGATCGTCCAACCGGGCGAACGAGACATGATCGGCAGCCATCAGGCCGGTACCGAGACGTTTCAGCCGCTGATCGAAGAAGCGGTCGCCAAATTGTTGGCCCACGGTTACGAGGTGCCTGCGTCGCTAGCATCGCACAGCTCCGAGCCCATTATGCTGGCTCCGAAACGGATCGCCTTCATCGGCGTCGAGAACAAAAGCGCCGAAGAGATCGGTGATTTTCGCGAGCAAATCTACCAGTGCATCGACGGGAAAATCTCCCAATCCGGGGCCTTTCAACCGATCAGCCGGCGCTATGTCGAGGCTGGCTTGCGCGAAACGCGTCTGCGTCCCGACGAGCTTCTGGTACCCTCGGGCATGCGGACCTTTACCGCGTACATGGAACAGCAGGGCCAGCCATTCGATCACCTGCTGTACGCCACGATCACCTCGGGAACGACGCGTGACAATCGGAACTACCAACGCGATTACTTGCTGACGTTGGAACTGGTCGACGTTCGTACGGGGCAGTTTTACAAAGAATCGGCTGCGTTAAGCAAGGGCTACCACCAGTCCGCGATCAGTAAATGGTCGGCCATGAACTGGTGGAAATAAGTCTCCAGCCGTGCGGAGGCCAGCGAAGTCGTGCAAGCCGAATTCCAGAAGCCACCGGCCCACCGCCGACCAGCGAGTCGTTCGTTGCTGTCATGGACCGCGGCGATCGCATGGACCGTGCTGATTACCTCGGGATGCGCTACGCATACCGACCGGCTGATCCCGGTCCGGAATTCCTTTTATACGGGGGACCTGGAAAAGGCTCGGCAACTGCTGGAGGAACATCTGGAGCGGGGCCGCGGCGAGACCAATGTGCTGCTGCTGGAAAAAGCCTCGGTCCAGTTGGCTGCCGGACGACCGGCCGAAGCGGAACGCCATCTGCGGCATGTACGGGATGAGTTCGATCATCTGGAGCAGAAGAGTCTGGCCGAAACCACGGTTTCGCTGTTCTCGGACGACCGGCGTTTGAGTTACGCAGGCGAGGACTACGAGAAAGTCTTGATCCGTGCGTACCTGGCCTTGGCCAACTTGATGCAGGATGGCGGGGACGCCGAGGCCTATTGTCTGCAGATGGTCGACAAACAGGCGCAGATCGTCGCTGCGGCAGCGGAACCAGACGGTACCAACCCCAAAGCCCACTATCAGCAGGTGGCTTTGGCGCCCTATCTGCGCGCGGCACTGCGGGAAGAAACGCATCGCGATTTCGACGATGTGGCTCGTTACCGCGAGATGGTCGTTAGCTGGCAACCCGACTTTGCTCCCGGCGCCGGTGACCTGCACCGCTCCAAGACCGGCCGCCATTCCGCGCCGGGCAACGGTGTTGTCTATATTTTTGCGCTGGTGGGACGCGGGCCGCTGAAAGACGAGGTCGAAGAACTGCCTTCCACGGCCGCGTTGGTGATCGCCAACGCGGCGTTGAACATCGCGGGCCAAAAGACCCTGCCACCGATCGTCGCCCCGATCAAAGTTCCGCAGATGTTCGCGATGCCGAACCAGATCTCGCAACTGGCGGTACATATCAACGGCCAACCTGTGGGGCAGACGGCGACCATCACGGATGTCACTCGGATGGCCATCGATCAGTGCGCCGCCAATCGAAACCACGTGGTGGCACGCGCGCTGGTGCGTCGAGCGGTCAAGGAGTCGACGATCTTGGCGGCCAAGCGCTTGACCGGTTCGCGCGAGGGCTCGTTGGAAGCCGTGGCCTTCGAATTGGCCGGCCTGGTGTGGCAGTTCACCGAAAGCGCCGATACTCGCTACTGGGGCCTGTTGCCCGATACGATCCAGGTCCTGCGAATCGAATTGCCGGCCGGTGAACATCAAATCGATTTCCAACCACTGGACCGCAACCATCGGGTCATGGGTCTGTATGCATCCCGCACGATCACCGTCAACGACGGGCGAAACGCTTATGTCCTGGTCAACTACCCGGGGCCGGAACCTGTCGGCCAGATCCTCGCCAGCACCGACCTCTGAATCGGCGGAAGGGCGCGGTGGGTCCCGAGCGCCGAGCGGGACCCAGTGGGCTCGCAGATGCCCACCGGAAAAACGAGTCCCGCTCGGCGCGCGGGACCCACAATGTCGTCACCCGAAAGCAATTCCCGACCGGATCTTTCGGCAACCATCGCCGAACCGGGCAAGACTTAGAACTCGGCACTGCCGGGTGTGCGGGGGAAGGGGATGACGTCGCGGATGTTGGCCATGCCGGTGATGAATTGCAGCATCCGCTCCAGGCCCAGCCCGAACCCGGCATGAGGCACCGTGCCGAAACGGCGCAGGTCCAGGTACCACCAGTAGTCATCCGGCCGCAGGTCTTGCTCGACCATCCGCTGCTCGAGCATCTCCAGCCGTTCTTCGCGCTGGCTGCCCCCGATGATCTCGCCCACCTTGGGCACCAAGACATCCATCGCGCGGACCGTGCGTCCGTCGTCATTGACTCGCATGTAGAAGGGCTTGATGACGCGGGGATAGTCGTACAAGACCACGGGACGTTGGAAATGCTGTTCGGTCAGATAGCGTTCGTGCTCGGATTGCAGGTCGCTGCCCCAAGCTACGGGGAACTCGAATGTCTGGCCGCTGCGCTGGAGGATCTCGACCGCGTCGGTGTACGGCAGGCGGATAAATTGGTGCTGGACGATCGAATCCAGCGTGGCCAAGACCGTGTTGTCGATCCGGTCGTGAAAGAATTGCATGTCCTCGCCGCAACGTTCGAGGACATCCCGGCAGATCTGTTTGAGGAACTGCTCGGCCAAATCCATGTTGTCCGTCAGTTCGTAGAAGGCCATCTCGGGTTCGATCATCCAGAATTCGGCCAGGTGCCGCGACGTGTTCGAGTTTTCTGCTCGAAAGGTGGGGCCAAACGTATAGACGTTGCCCAGTGCGGTGGCGAAGATTTCGGCTTCCAATTGACCGCTGACTGTCAGATAAGACGGGCGGTCGAAGAAATCCATCGAGTAATCAACGGTGCCCTGCTGGCGCGGGACGTTTTCCAAGTCCAGCGTGGTGACGCGAAACATTTCGCCCGCCCCCTCGCAGTCGCTGGCCGTGATGATGGGTGTATGGATGTACAGAAAGCCTCGTTGCTGAAAGAACTGGTGGATCGACTGGCAGACGCAATTGCGAACTCGCGCGACCGCACCGAACGTGTTGGTCCGCGGCCGCAGATGCGCCCATTCGCGTAGCTTTTCGAACGAGTGGCGTTTCTTTTGCAGCGGGTACGATTCAGGATCGGCCCAGCCATGCACTTGCACCGTTTCGGCCAGCAATTCGGTCGCCTGCCCCTTGCCGCTCGAAGGCTTGATCTGGCCGTGGACGCTGACACTGCAACCGGCGGTCAATCGCTTGACCTCGGTTTCGTAATTGGGCAACGAGCCATCCACGATCACCTGCAGGTTCGCCATGCACGAACCGTCGTTGATCTCCAGAAAGCTGAAGCCCGCTTTCGAATCGCGTCGCGTTCGCACCCAGCCTTGGATCAAAGTCTGCTGGCCGATACGCTCCGGTTTCCTGGCTTCCGACACCGGTGTTCTGGGCATGCGTTCTTCCTGTGTTGCAAACAAAGTTGGTTGTCACATTCCTCGCGGCATCGAAGCCCTCGTCGCGTCCGCACGCCCCGCGTCGGCCTGGTCGGAATCCCCCACATCCTGCTCCGGCTGATCCTCCGGGGCGTCGGGCGGCTCCGGCACTGGGTTGTCGGTCATTTTCATCGTGATATTCCTGGACGGCAACCCGATGGTGACGGATTGCTGCAAGCGGTCTGCCGTCACATCGTAGGTGTAAGTTTGAGCCGGGATGTCCCCTTTGTCCATGACCTGTCGCCCGTCGTGGCGCGCCAGCGCCAGCATCGCCGTATGTTGCTGGGTGCCTCGAGTGGAATCGGGCCGGTAGTGACGCAGCAGCAGCAGCACGGGGCTCTCGCTGGGCTGATCCTCGGGGAACCCGAACCGATCCACAGGGAAAGGCTCTTCCCATACCGACTGACCCGTACCGCGATCGAACGCATACGCATGGCCACTGACCAACGGGGTCGCCGTCCCGCTGACGATCGATCGGATCGACGCGGCAGGCGTGTTCGGTTCGACGCGAGCCGTGCGGTTGGTCACCACCAGGTACTGCTGCTGCGAGCGGATCACGTACAGCGACAACAGACCCTGTTCAGGTTGGACCTGGGTTTCGACCAGTACCGCATCCCCGCCCAGCGATCGGATCACCAGACGGCCATCGGGCTGCAATAAGGCCACTTCGTCTTCTTCGATCAACGTCGCTCGCGATTCGGCCGGAACTTCCTCGCGCCAATGCTCCTCGCCCGTCCACACATCGTACAAACGCAGCGTCAGCGGTTCGGTCGCGCTGGCCTGAGACCAGGCCAGGACATTGCGTCCCGAGGTAGCCCAGCGGTAATCCAGTTCGTCCACTTCACGCGTCCCCAGTTCCTGCCCATCCAAGGCTCCGAACACATAGGCGGTCTGCGATGACGGTGGTACGACAAAGATCAGTTCGTCGTCGCCGAAGACATCCGAACCCATCGGCAGATTGGTTCGCGACCAGATCGTATCGCCCGTCACCGGATCGGCACAGACCAGTTCGCGGAGATTCATCAGGAACAAGCCGCGGTACGTCAGCGGACCGGTCACCCCGATCAGATTCTTTTCCCGATCGGCGAACACCCGGCGCGTGTCGCCCCAGGGGTGTCGCAAGGTGTGGACGTTTACCTGAGTGTGATAGATGGCCGTTCCGTGCGCGGGTCGGATCAGTTCCCGACGCCACTTGATCGCAGCCGAGGCGTTTCGAGCCGCTTGCATCAAGTCGATCGCCAGCACTTCCATCCCGACCGAGACCATCAACAGATGACCGTGCAGGCGTGCGTGGATCAAGCTGAAATCGGCCGTATTCAGCCGCCTGGCTCCCAGGTTCACCGTCTGGATCGTGTTGCCGAGTCCATCGCGGACGATCAACGTGTTGGGGTGCTGGTCGTAGAAGACGCGCATTCCGGCCGGAGCTCCGAACGTTCGTTGACGAGTCCGGGAACTGAAAACCCGCCGATAACTGGGGTACCGATTCACCTGCTCCGTCGATTCCGAGATTTCGACATGCCCCGTCGGCCAAGGGTCGGCACGGCGGGCCGCGTCCTGGAATTCGGCTCGAGCCAACGCCGCAGCGAATAACTCGGTGCCCGTGCTCCCCTCGGCGAATTCGACATCGCCCCATCGTTCCGACAGCACACGGTATTGGTGCAACGCTTGGTCAAACTGCCTTCCCTGCTCGAGCAGTTGGGCCAGTTGCAGGGCCATCCGCCGTTGCAGATCGTCATCGGCTGCCCGTTCTAAGCTGGACAACAGCAACTGAGCCTCGACTAATTCCCCGGTCCGGACCAGCCGCTCGGCCAGCCGCAAACGGATCTCGCCGGCCCATGGATGGGTGTCGAAATAGCGGAGAAAGCCTCGCATCGAGGAGATTTCCCCTTCTGCCAGCGCGGCGTCTCGCCATCGTCCGATCGCCTGATCCATCATCGCTCGCTGCTCGACATCCGCCACGCTCAGCAACTCGGCAAATCGAGCTTGCAGCCAGCGTTCCGTGCGGCAATTCCAATGACGCTCGATCTGCTCGGCTTCACGCTCCACGACGCTGCTTTCCATCAACGATTGCTCGCGTAACTCGGCCAGTCCCAGATAGGCCTCGAATGCCTTGCGAACCTCGCCTTGCTGCTGCCAGCCACTGGCCAGCAATCGCAACAACCGGATCTCCTGGGACGGATGTTCGACCAGCGCCCGGATCTCGTCCACCGTGTCCAAACGGCCCTGGAAATCCTCCTGCAGGGCCGCCAACAACGTGTCGGCCAGCAGGCTTCGAGTCATGGTGTTCTCCGGGCTCTGCTGGCATACCAATCGCAGTTTTTCGATGGCCTCGTCCCGCCTGCCTTGGGCCAGTAACAATTCCCCGTACTGCCCCAACGCCTCCAAGTCATCCGGATCCCGCGCCAGCGTCTCTTCCACTCGCTGCTGCAAGGGCTCGCTCTGGTAGAACGTGGACAACCACTGCGGTCCATGCGACAGGATCTCGTCCCGATACGCGACCAGGTTTCCCAAGACGATCGACGTCATCGTGCGTTCGACGATCTGACCGGAGTCCAAGTCGATCTTCAGCAACTCCGAGCCCATCGTGGGCAGGAAATAGTGCTGGCCGGTATACAGGCCTCGACCGCTCGGCGGGTCCATCAGGTCCAGCGGGTTCTCCCAAGCCGCTTGGCCGTCTTTCAATTGAATCGCCGTCATCTGTTCGGGACCTACCAAAATGACCTTGCCGTGATGCACGCAGGCGACATACAAATGATCGCCCCGTGGCTGTGGCTCCCAGACCGGTTCGCCCGTCAGCAGGTCCAAGCAGTGCAAGTCATCCGTTTCGGCAGGCGTCACGAGCACCCGTCCGTCCGCCATGGTGACCGTCGAGTCGATCCAGCGTGAATCCACGGGTTGCGGGATCCGACGTGCCAGTTGGGCAGCCCTCAATCCGGCGTGTTGAGGTTGCTGCGGCGCGTCCAAATACTGATAACCCCACAGCAGCGACCGGGCTGCCCGGTCGACAGCGACCACCGCGCCGGCTGAGGTCGGACAGATCAACACGCCGCCTTCGTAGGAAGGCATCGCACCCACCAGACGCCGGACGCCATCTACCTCGATCGTCCGCGATTCGACATGAGCCAACTGCTGCTGCCAGACCAGCCGACCGTTCGCGGCGTTTAATACGACCAATCGGATCTCGCCGTTGACCTCGATCATCCCATACAGATTTCCCTCCAGAGGCAACGGAGGCCCCAAGAAAAATGCACCCGCCAACGCCGGTTCGTCCTCACCGCTTTCGCCTCCGACAATCCACTCGGCTGCGCCCTGCCTGGCCAGGCTGAGCGACACGAGCTGGTTCGTCGTTCGCGCATCACTCGATGAGCGCAGCCCCATGCCGCCCCGAAGCATCAAGAACCGGTTGGGCATATGCGTCCCTGCCGGCGCATAGCCCAATTCGTGGACCAAAAAGACCGAGCGCCCGTCGCTGCTGATCTGACCGTGAGCCGCATCGTCCCAGATCCGCTGCTGGACCTCCTGCTCACGTTGTGCCGCCAGCACCTGATGACGGTCCGCACCGCCCGACCAGGGATCGATCGAATCACCCTCCCACGGAGGCCAGACCCAGATCCGCTTGCCGCTGGCGAAATCGACGCCCAGTAATTTGTGGGGAGTCCGCATCAGGATCGTGTCCCCGACCGCTAACGGCTGCAACGCGGGAATCGCCGCACGCGCTTCGTCGCGATATTGCTTCCCCAGCTTCTCGATCAGCATCTCATCCGCCCGATCGATGCACGTGGGAACCCGCCAACGGTAGCTCAACAACGGCAGGCTACCTTGGGTGCGGGCATTCCGCTGTGCGTTGCCCCGGTGCAGCACCCACTGGGTCAGTTCCGGAGCCAGCAGCGGTGGCCGCTGACCCACCAGGTCCTCGAACCAATCCAATGCTTCCGCGTCCTCACGGAACATGGCTACCTGTTGATCGCCCAAGCGGATCGCGTCGCCTGAAACTCGGCCTCGCATCGTCACCAACGTCTCTCGAGCCTTGTCAGGCATCTCGGAGTACAACCAACAAGCGGCCAGCAGGAAGGATAATTCGGGCTCGAAACGCACGGCGGCGGCTGGCATTCTGGCCACCCGATCCAAATGCAGCGCAGCGGCCATCGGTCGCCCACGTCCCAGTTCATACCGCCCCGCCAAAACCGACGCCTCGTAGCCCGCCTGCGTGTGAAAAAAACGCCGGATCACATCGGCCACACGATCCATATCCCCGTCGGATAAGGCCTGATCCAGCGCAGCACGAGCCTGAGCCCCATATTGCAGCTCGTACGCTTGCCGGCCTTCGGCCGGCAACGCGGCCAACTTTTGCTGGATCTGACTCCGGAAACTTTGCTGGACCGGCCCATCCCCCGCATCCGCATCCATCAAGAAATAGTCTTGGGATTCTGCCGATTCCGTGCTTTCGATCAGCAGCAGACGCCCCAGTTCGTACGCTGCATCCGCATAACGACGCTCGGCGATCGCCCGATCCGCTCGCATCATGGGCCTTCGCACATCGCTGGGCGGCGACTGAAAAACGCTGATGCCATCGTCAGCAAACCCTTGGGGACCAGTACTTACTGGCCACGCGAGCACCCCCATAAAGAAGGCAAGCATGATGTGGACCGGATTCAGTTTAAGCGTGCGATGCCTGGATTCTTGTGAAAATCGCATCGATTTGTTGCTCCAGATTCAACGGAAAGTCGTGCCCGTCGGTGACATACCGAAGGCGAGTTGACCACTGTTCATAGTATAAGGCGCGACGGAGAGGAGCAAGCGCCACACGTTCAGGACGCAGGCATCCGCTTTGCGGCCGATGCTCTCCTTGAAACGCGTTTTGTATTGAATTCGTCCGGCGATCAGCTTTGGGCCAAAACGTTCGTATTGGCGGCGTGGTCATCGTGGACCGGCTGCCTGCGAAACTCGCACCGCCACACATCTTGCGCCCCCAACCGCATCCGCCGCTCGAAATGCGTCCGGTAATCCAGGTCGTGGCTGGCTGGTTCTTCCGCCACGGCCAAGGGCCCCAGCAACCGAGTCGAAGTTTCTAATACTGCCAACGTCGCTTGAAAGTAGTCGTAGACATCGGTCCAGAAATGCAGTGTGCCGGCGGGCTGAAGCACCCTCTCGATCTGGGCGACAAACCGATCATTCATGATCCGGCGCCGCAGGTGCCGTTTCTTCCACCAGGGATCGGGAAAATAGACGTGGACCGCCGCCGCACAACCGTCCGGCAACACCTCGGTGAACAATCGCTGCGCGTCCCCATGCACCACCATCGCGTTAGTCCGAGCGCGCCGGGCGAGCTGAGCCGCTGCGTAGCGGGCGTACTTTCGAGCTATCTCGCACCCCAGGAAATTGCGATCGGCGTACACTTCCGACGCCTTCGCAAGAAAAAGCCCCTTCCCGCTACCGACCTCGATCTCCAGCGGTTGATCCCGCTCGAATAACGTGGCCAACTCCAGCGGGATCGGTATCGCCTCGATGGTCGTCAAATGACGAGACAGATCCAGTTGGGGGTCGATCTTTCGAACGGCTCGTCGTCCCATGATCCAACCCGGCTCACGACTGTTTAGCGGTCAGTGCTTCCACCGGGATCGGAATGCCCTTGATACCGCCTTCCACCACCACGTTATTGCGCACGACCCCTTGGAAACGGCACACGATCATACGTCCTTTGCGAACCTTGGTCAGTTTGCTGATGAACACGAGCCGATCACCCGGAAGTACTGGATCGCGAAACCGGACATCTTCCAGTCCTCCAAAACCAACCATCGCAGCTCCCAGGAGTTCGTATTTTTGCACAAAGTAGCTGCACATTTGTGCCGCACCTTCCAGCATGACAACCCCCGGCATTAAGGGCATCCCTGGCATGTGGCCTCGCACCCAGAACTCGTCGTCCGTGATATCCTTGTATCCGATGCAGAGATAATTCTCCACATCTTCCAGGACGATCGCCGTCAACTGTTCCATCTCGAAACGTTGTGGATTGTAAAGCCGAATCGTCTCGATATCGGCCGTCGGCGAATCAAAGTCGATTGTCGTCAAGTCATACAGCAGTTGTTTGCCTGTCACCCTTCGGCTCCTTCATGCTCCCTACGGCACCCGTTCATTCGACCACCCTGTTCGACCACCCTGGAAGTGTCCTGCCAGGAACCTGCCTGGTTATGTACTGACCTTACGCCGCTTGGCCTTTCGAGCCTTCGCGTTTGCCGGACGTTTGCCATGATTGGCTTTTTTTACCTTGTGTTTCGGTTTTGCCATGATTTCCCTCGGATTCTTTGACGAAGTACGCTTTACGTGTTTTAGAACTTCGTTATACTAACAGCCTTGGTTCGCACTGGGAAGCGGTGATTTGGCAACCGCACCCCTGCAGCGCCAGCACCAACGCCTCTTAGTGAGCCACGCCACTCCCCGCAAAGAGCTACACGTCTCTGGGTTCGGTGAGATCTGGAGGGTGTTAATTGGGAGCATATTTGTTGTAGCTGGTGGCGGCACGGGTTTTTCCTCCGTTTTTCGGTGCGAGCCCTCCGCTATCGTCGTGGCTGGCCGGAATTCGGAAAAATATTTTCCGAACCGACTCGGTGGGCTGTTGACGGCGTTCGGAGATGTGCTTAAGCTTCCCTGTCCCGCTCCAAATTCACTCGGTGACCATTTGCTTGGTGACATGGGGCGGTGGCGGTGTCGATGTTGTGTTGGAGTGGATTGAGGGTTTAGAAGGAGTCAGGTGTGTCAGCAGCTTCGAGTCACGAGGTGATTCGCATTAGGATGGAGGCGTACGATCACGCGATCCTCGATCAGAGTGCGGCAGAGATCGTGGACACGGCCAAGCGCACGCACTCCGAGGTGCATGGCCCGATCCCTCTTCCAACGCGGATTGAAAAGTATACGGTGTTGTCCGGCCCGCACATCGATAAAAAGGCAAGGCAGCAGTTCGAGATCAGAACACACAAGAGATTGATCGATATCGTTCAGGCTACGGCGAAGACGATCGAGGCATTGAACAAGCTGAGCCTACCGGCTGGCGTTGATATCAAGATTAAAGCGTCCACGAGGTAGTTCATTTTTCCTTTGAGAAAGTTTATGGGCACAGGCCGCTCGGGTAAGCTGAGACGGCTGTAGCATTGCGGTTCGGTTGGCGGCAGCCCGCCGAACACTTGAAGTCCATCGCGGCTACAGGCGCGTTCTCAGACTCCCGCAGGCAACCGACCATAGTATTAGGAATTCGACCGATGGTGAAAGGCATTCTCGGCGTTAAAGTCGGCATGACTCAGATTTACGACGAATCCGGACGCGCCATTCCCGTGACGGTGCTACAGGCGGGTCCGTGTCATGTGCTCCAATTGAAAACCTTGGAGCGAGACAAATACGAAGCCGTGCAACTGGGGTTTCTAGACAAGAAGCGTCCCCGTGGCAAGCGGATTCGCGCCAGCCAAGCCAGTCGGTCAGAACGTGGTCATGTTGCCAACTTCGGAAGCAAGCGAGCCAAACGCCGCTCGTCCGCCGGTGCTGTTCTCCCTGCCAAAGCTGGGTGCGAACCCAAGAAGTTCATTCGCGAGCTCCGCGGGCCGGTCGAAGACGCTCAGGTGGGGCAGCAGGTGACGGTCCAGTCCCTGGAGGGGGTTCGAGCGGTCGACGTTGTGGGCACCAGCAAGGGCCGCGGCTATTCGGGCGTGATGCGTCGTCACAATTTCGCCGGTCAGCGGGCATCGCACGGCGTGAAAAAAGTCCATCGTCACGCGGGAAGCACGGGCATGAGCGCCGATCCAAGTCGGTTGTTCAAGGGCATTCGGATGGCCGGGCAGTACGGCAACCAGCGCAATACGGTTCGCAATCTCAGGGTAGTTCGCTTGGACCCCGAAAATCATCTGCTGCTGGTCCGTGGCGCGGTGCCGGGCCCGAGTGGCGGTTATGTCGTCATTCGTGAAACAAATAAGGTTGGTTAGGGATCACCATGACTACGCTTCCCATCTACGATCGCAATGGAGTCGAGGTCGGTACATACGAACTCGACCTGTCCGAGTTGGCGCCGCGCATCAATAAGCAGCTTCTGCACGAAGCCGTGGTGATGTACCAGGCGAATCGACGCCAAGGGTCGGCGCGCACGAAGTCGCGTGGCCAGGTAGCCGGCTCGACGAAAAAGCTGTATCGGCAAAAGGGTACGGGCAACGCTCGTGCTGGGCATCGCAGGTCGGGCATCCGCCGCGGCGGTGGGCACATTCATCCGGTTCGCAATCGAGATTATTCGTTTCGAATGCCCAAGAAGGCCGTTCGTGCGGCGACTCGGATGGCGATCGCGGCGAAGATCAACAGCGGCAGCATGGTCGTGATCGACGATTTAGCCTTTTCAGAGCCTCGAACCCGCGAGATGTTCGCGATCCTCAAAGCGCTGCAGTTGGTCGGGCGGAGCACGTTGGTGACGACCGCCCAGCATGATGTCAATGTTTATCGCAGCGCGCGGAATATCGACCGAGTGACGATCTCGCGAGCGTCCGACCTGAATGTGCTGAATGTGCTGACGCCCGAACGGATGCTGGTGACCAAAGCGGCTTTGGATGCTCTGACCGGGAAAGTTCAGGCTGGTGCGACAACAGACACGAACGAAGCGGAAGTTGAGGCATAACCATGGTGGCGACGCAAACCGGCAAAACAAGCAAAAAGACCTCGGCGATGTTAAGCGCCCATCAGATCATCCTTCGTCCTCTGGTGACCGAAAAGGGCGTCTATGGTTCGAGCGAACTGAACCAATACGCCTTTGAGGTCAATCCGCTGGCGAACAAGGAGGATGTCCGTCAGGCGGTGGAAACGCTGTTCAATGTGCGGGTGGTCAAAGTGCGGACGATGAATCGCGCCGGAAAGCCCCGTCGCCACCGTTTTCGCAAAGGCTATACCAAGGACTGGAAGAAAGCCGTGGTGACTCTGGACCAGGAACATCGGATCAACTTCTTCTAAGTCATCGGAAACCACGAAGATAAAAAACGGTCGAGAATCATCATGGGACTCAAACAATACAAACCGACCAGCCCCGGGCGTCGCGGCGCAAGCGTCAGCGACTTTGCGGAACTGACCCCCGGTGCCAAGCCCGAGAAATCCTTGCTTCGTCCGCTGAAGAAGACCGGCGGCCGTAACAACCAGGGCAAGATCACGGTGCGTCATCGAGGTGGCGGGCACAAGCGTCAGTACCGGATCATCGACTTCCGACGCAACAAAGACGGGGTGGTGGCTCGAGTGCATTCCATCCAATACGATCCCAATCGCAGCGCCAGGATCGCTTTATTGCATTACGTGGACGGAGAGAAACGTTACATTCTGGCTCCGGATGGGTTGAAGGAAGGCGATCGGATCGAAAACGGTCCCGACGCACCGCCTTCGGTAGGCAATTGCCTGCCGTTGAAGCGGATTCCGTTGGGTGCGGATATTCACAATATCGAACTGCTGCCCGGCCAGGGTGGTACGCTGTGCCGCAGTGCGGGTACCAGCGCGACGCTGGTGGCTCGGGAAGCGACGTGGGCGCAGATCACGTTGCCCAGCGGCGAGATCCGGCGAGTTCCGTCCAACTGCCGAGCGACGATTGGCAAGGTCGGCAATGCGGACCACATGAATATCGAATTGGGCAAAGCAGGGCGTAATCGCTGGCTGGGTCGACGACCGCATGTTCGCGGCACGGCCATGAACCCCATCGACCATCCGCACGGTGGCGGTGAAGGACGCACCAAGGGCGGTCGACATCCGGTCAGCCCGACCGGCAAGCCCGCCAAAGGCGGGGCGACACGTAAGAAACGTAAGCCGTCCAATGCCGCGATCGTGCGGCGACGGCGATCCAAACGTTATGGCCAGTTGAAGATCAAACGCTAACCGGAGTGATCGTTAGGCATGAGCAGGTCATTGAAAAAAGGTCCCTTCGTCAACTTCAAGCTGTTCCACAAGGTTCAGTTGCAGGACGAGGCGGGAACCAAGGAACCGATCAAGACGTGGGCTCGCGCCTGCACGATCGTCCCGGAGTTTGTCGGGCATACGTTTCTGGTACACAATGGGAAGATCCATATGAAGGTCTTCGTGACCGAGGATATGGTGGGACATAAACTAGGTGAATTCGCCCCGACGCGTATCTTTCGTGGTCACGGTGGCAAAGGGAAGCGTTAACAGGAAAGTACGGGACGATGTTTCAAGCAACTCATCGATTCGCACGCATCAGTGCGCGGAAAGTCCGGCCACTGGCGGATATGATCCGCGGCAAGTATGCCGACGAAGCGCTGGATCTGCTGCAGTACCAGCCGCAGCGCGGAGCCCGGCTCCTGGAAAAGGTGATCCGCAGCGCGTTGGGAAATGCTCAGGATTCGGACCAGACTCGGGATCGAACGGTGGATGTCGAAGGGCTGTTGGTCGCCGAGGCACGGATCGATAATGGTCCGATGTTCAAGCGTGTCCGGCCACGAGCTCGCGGGATGGCATTCATGATCAAGCGGCGGATGGCGCACATTCACATCAAACTGGCAACAATCGACGAGATCTGAGTTATGGGTCAGAAAGTCAATCCGGTGGCATTTCGTACGGGCGTCATGACGGGCTGGAAAAGCCGTTGGTACGCTTCGAAGCAGGACTTCGCGGAACTGTTGGTCGAGGACCAGAAGATCCGACGTTACATCAAACACCACCCACAGAAATCGCAGTATCGCAACGCTGGCATCGATCGGATCGACATCGAGCGGACGCGAGACGAAGTGAAGGTCATCCTGCACGTTGCCCGGCCAGGATTGATCATTGGTAAGAAGGGGCAAGAGGTGGAATTGCTGCAGGAGGACCTGCAAAACCTGATCGGCCGTCGCGTCAACTTGAAGATCGAGGAGATCCATCGGCCCGAGATCCGGGCTCAGTTGGTGGCGGAAGACATCGCGCAGCAATTGGGACGGCGAGCCAGTTTTCGCCGGACCATGAAACGATCGATGGAACTGACGATGGACGCCGGTGCCAAGGGGATCAAGATCCAGTTGGCAGGCCGGTTGGGCGGTGCCGAAATGGCACGGCGAGAAAAACAGATTATGGGCTCGATTCCTCTGAGCACGTTGCGGGCGAAGATCGACTACGGTTTCGCCGAAGCCAAGACGGCTCAGGGGCATATCGGAGTCCAAGTGTGGATCAACCAAGGTATGTACGAAGGAGACAGTTTCGATGGCCCTGATGCCGAAGCGAGTCAAACATCGAAAAAGCCAAAGAGGACGTATAAAAGGTAACGCGACCCGCGGCAACAAGGTTGTCTTCGGCGATTTTGGTCTCCAGGCGCTCCAGGGCGGATGGATCAAAGCGCAGACAATCGAAGCGGGGCGTATCGCCGCCCAGCAATATGTGCGTGGCGAGGGCCGATTGTACATCCGCATATTCCCCCACAAATCCGTCACGTCGACGCCCTTGGAGACCCGGATGGGCAAGGGCAAAGGCGAACCTGAGTTCTGGGCGGCAGTAGTCAAACCCGGTACGGTACTGTACGAGTTGGGTGGGGTCACCGAGCAGCAGGCCAAGGTCTGTTTTGCCCGACTGGCCCACAAGATGCCCATCCCCGTACGGTTCGTGAGACGGCGACCCGCCTGAGCGAAAGGAAGGATGCCGAAATGAAAGTTTCCGAATTGCGTGAAATGAGCGACGAACAGTTGCAGTTGCAGCTTCGCGATGCCTGCGAAAACCTGTTTCGGTTGCGCATTCAGTCGCAAACCGAGCGACTCGACGCGCCCAGCGAATTACGAAGGCACCGCCGCATGGTCGCCCAGATCAAGACCATTCAACGACAACGCGAGATGAGCGTACAAGGAAATTGAGCAGCCATGCCAAAACGAGTTGCTGTCGGTATCGTCACCAGTGACAAGATGGAAAAGACACGTGTCGTCGAGATTCCGCGACTGGTGAAACATCCCATCTATGGGAAGTTCATTCGGGAACGGACCGTCTGCCATGTGCACGACGAGACGCAAGAGTCTGCTGTGGGAGATCGGGTGGAGATCATCGAATCCCGCCCCCGTTCCAAATCGAAACGCTGGGAATTGGTGCGGGTGCTGGAGAAATCGACAGCCGTCGACCTGGCTGCCTTGCGGGCTGCCGCGCAGCAGGGCGGGCAAGAGAACGACATACAAGAGGGATAACCGGCTATGATTCAGCAAGAGACACGCCTGCAGGTGGCTGATAACACCGGGGCGAAAGAAGTGCAGTGCATCAAGGTGCTGGGAGGCTCCCGGCGCCGCGTTGCCGGCCTCGGGGACATCATCGTCTGCAGTGTCAAGAGCGTCATCCCCGGCAGCGACATCAAAAAGAAGTCGGTGGTCCGAGCTGTGATCGTACGCTGCAAACAACCGACTCGGCGACCCGATGGCAGCTACATTCGGTTCGACAGTAACGCGGTCGTCATTATCGACAACGAAAAGAACCCCCGCGGAACGCGCATCTTCGGTGCCGTGGCCCGCGAACTGCGCGAACGCAACTTTATGAAGATCGTCAGCTTGGCGAGTGAGGTGCTGTGATGCGTATCAAAGTCGACGATATTGTGATGGTCGTGTGCGGTGACGATGCCGGTCAGCGAGGCAAAGTGCTGGCGGTGGATGCCGGGGCGAACAAGGTGGTCGTCGAAGGTGTCAATCGAGTCTACAAGCATGTGCGGCGGAGTCAAAAGAATCCGCAGGGCGGGCGTCTGAGTAAAGAGATGCCTGTGCCCGCATCGAACGTGATGGTGATCTGCCCGAAGACCAACCAGCCCACGCGGATTGGTTATCGGTACCTGGCAGACGGTTCCAAGGAACGTTTCGCCAAACGTAGCGGTGCCTCGCTGGGAATCATCAGTCCGCCGCGTCCTAGCTACGCCAAGGAGACGTAAACAACATGGCCCCGCGTCTGAAAGAAAAATACGAAACCGAAATCCTGCCGGCCCTGGTAGAAAGCCTGGGGCGGTCCAATCGGTTATCGCTGCCGCGTTTGGAAAAGATCGTGCTCAACATGGGGGTTGGCTCGGCGATCCAGGAGAAGAAACACCTGGAGATGGCCGTCGATGCGATGACCCAGATCACCGGCCAGAAGCCGATCATCACCCATGCACGAAAGAGCGTGGCCGGGTTCCGCTTGCGCGAAGGCATGCCCATCGGCTGCAAAGTCAGTTTGCGGCGAGCACGCATGTGGGAGTTCCTGGACCGCTTGGTTTCGGTGGCGCTGCCGCGAGTGCGCGACTTTCGTGGGATCAGCCGGACCGCCTTCGATGGTAGTGGCAACTATAGTCTCGGGCTGTCCGAACAGTTGGTCTTCCCCGAATTGAATCCTGACAAGTTTTTGCGGGTCCAGGGCATGAATATCACCATCGTGACCGCATGTGCCAGCGACCAGGAAGCGCTGGAACTGCTGACGCGTTTGGGGCTGCCCTTTCAGCGTGAGGAATCGGCGGCCGCTTGATGCCCGCTTCGGCGGTTCCGACCAGGAGAATGTGTAATGTACCTTAGATTCGATCCATCCTATCCCAAACAGGTAACAGTCTGTGGCTAGTAAATCGAAGATTGCCAAAGCTCGGCGCGAGCCCAAGTTTTCTACCCGTCTGGTACGGCGTTGCAAACTTTGCGGCAGGCCCCGGGCGGTCTACCGAAAGTTCGGCATCTGCCGGATCTGTTTTCGCAAGTTGGCCGACCAGGGATTGATCCCCGGTGTCCGAAAGTCGAGCTGGTAAAGGGAGAGTTTAACCCCCATGATGACTGACCCGATCGCCGATATGTTGACCCGCATCCGTAACGCGGTAGGAGTCGAGCGCCCCTACGTCGACATGCCCATCTCCAAAGTCAAGCGAGGCTTGGCAGATGTCCTCAAACGCGAGGGCTACATTTGGGATTGGCAGGAGATGGAAGCCGCGCCGGTGACGCAACTTCGAATCGAGCTGAAATATGGCCCCAACGGCGAACGCGTGATCCAGCGGATCCGACGCATCAGTAAGCCGGGACGCCGTATTTACACCAAGGCGAAGGACCTGAGACCGATCCTCGATGGGCTGGGGATCTCCATCATCAGCACCAGCCGGGGAGTGGTCAGCGACCGCGAAGCGCGTCAGCGCAACCTGGGTGGCGAAGTTTTGTGTGAAGTGTGGTAAGCAGTTTCAGAAACGATTAGTGCCATGTCCCGTATCGGAAATCAACCCATCCCCCTGCTCGACGGTGTCAAGCTGACCATCGAAGGTCGCAAAGTGACTGCCGAAGGTCCCCAAGGCACGCTCCATTGGGAGCATCGCCCCGAGGTCCAGGTCCAGATCGACCAGCAGGCCAACGAAGTGATTGTCACCAAGACGAAAGACACCCGCCAAGCCCGCGCCTTCCACGGCCTGACGCGTTCGCTGATCAATAATATGATCATCGGCGTGAAAGATGGATACGAAAAGCGGCTGGAGATTGTCGGCGTCGGCTATTTGGCGGCGGTGCAAGGCGACACGTTGCAGTTGCGTGTTGGGTTTGCCAACGAGATTCAAAAGAAGATCCCCAAAGAGCTTGATGTGAAGTGCCCCGATCAAACGCACGTCGTGGTCCGCGGTTGCGACAAGCAGCAGGTCGGAGAATTTGCCGCCGAGGTGCGGGCGATCCGCAAGCCGGAGCCCTATAAGGGGAAGGGCGTGCGATACCAGGGTGAGTACGTCAAGATCAAGCCGGGCAAGTCCGCGACCTAATCGTCGAAGGCCGTCGGGGCTGTAGGTAAGGTCCCATCCACGAACAACCAGTAAAACGAGCGAACTGTGAACAAGCAAAAAGAAATCGAATTGCGGAGGCAGCGTCGGCGGCACCATGTACGCAATCGCGTCCGCGGGACTGCCGAGTGTCCGCGCTTGACCGTGCATCGCAGCCTTCAGCACATCGGAGTGCAGATCGTCGACGATATGGCCCGGAAGACCTTGGCGTCTGCCAGCACGCGAGACCGAGCTGTCCGGGAAGAAGTCCGTTATGGGGGCAACAAGTCGGCGGCGGAAATCATCGGAAAGATCATCGCCGAAAAGGCGAAGGCCATCGGTGTGGAACGAGTCGCGTTCGATCGAGGTCATGCCAAATACCACGGAAGGGTGGCTTCGTTGGCGAATGCGGCTCGCGAGGCGGGATTGACCTTCTAGCCTCGGTTATCACAAAATGAAGGGTCCACTAGCGGTGAGAACACCTGTGTGTTGTTCGCCGTCAACGGGAATGCCAGGAGCTTAAAGACGTGTCGACAGATCGAAATCTCGGTGAAAACATCGAAAAGGTAGTCAAGATCCGCCGCTGCGCCGCTGTGGTCAAGGGGGGAAGACGTTTCAGTTTTGCCGCCATGACGGTGGTCGGCGACGGCCGAGGCAAAGTGGGCTGGGGCTATGGCAAAGCAAATGAAGTGCCTCCCAGTGTCGAAAAGGCCAACAAACAGGCGGCTCGCGAGATGGTCGAGGTGAGCATCGTCGATGGAACGATTCCGCATAAGGTCCATGGGCACTTTGGGGCTGGACGAGTCGTCTTGGTTCCGGCCGGTGCGGGTACCGGGATCATCGCGGGCCAGGCCGTTCGTGCCGTATGTGAGGCTGCCGGGGTGGAAAACATTCTGACCAAGAGTTACGGAACCAATAATCCCATCACGCTCGTGAAAGCAACCTTCGACGCCCTGGCTCAACTGAGGACGCGGGAAGATATCGAGCGGCTTCGAGGAGTGTCCTTGTCATGAGATTGAACGACGTACATCAAGGGGTCCAAAAACGCAAAAAGGCGCGTCGTGTTGGACGAGGGACCGGTTCGGGGCGAGGCAAGACGTGTGGACGAGGCCATAAGGGACAGAAATCGCGAGCCGGATCGTCGGCTTCGGTCATCTTTCAGGGCGGGACGATGCCCTTGGTCCGTCGTGTCCCCAAGCGGGGTTTTAACAACCGCTTTGCGCTGAAGGTAACGACCGTCAACGTCGCCGATCTGGAACGGACGTTCCAGGATGGAGACGAAGTCAATTCCGAGACGTTGCGCGTCAAGTCGCTGGCCAAGGGGCGGTACGATGTGCTCAAGATCCTGGGCGACGGAACGTTGACGCGGCGGCTGAAAGTCTCGGCTCACCGCTTCAGCCAGTCCGCTCGGGAAAAAATCGAACAGGCCGGAGGCGAGGTCTGCGTGCTGGTCGGGCAGAGCCAACCCTCCGAGAAAGCGTCACCCTCCTCGTAATTGGCGAAGGATTCGCCGCGAGGCGTATTACCGAAGGCTCCTAAAGAAACCGTTGTGATCTGATCGACGACGGACATGGAAAGGACGGAACGCAGTCATGTGGGAGAAGCTTCGCATCGTTTTTACCATTCCCGAACTCAGGCAGAAAATCTTCCTGACCATGCTGTTCCTGGCGATCTACCGCGTCGGGTGGCACATCCCGTTGCCGATCATCGACCAGGAAGTCGTGGGGCAGACGGCGGCACAAGACGGGGGGCTGGGTGATTTCGTTGATCGCGTGGCCGTGTTCAGCGCCAGCAACCTTCGTCAAGCGACGATCTTCGGCCTGGGGATCATGCCCTATATCAGCGCATCGATCATTTTCCAGTTGCTGGGGAGCGTGTGGAAGCCCATTGAGCAGCTCCGAAAGGAGGGGGAAACAGGCCGGAAGAAAATCAACGAATACACGCGTTATCTGACGGTCGCCCTGTGCTTGGTTCAGAGCTGGTTCTACGTCCGCTTATACCTGATGGCACAACCGGCGGGTGGCGAAGCCGGATTGATCGATCCGGCGTTCCTGAACGCCCAGGGGGTGCTTCATTTCGGCTGGCAATGGACCGCCGTGTTGATCATGACCTGCGGGACCATCTTCCTGATGTGGCTGGGCGAGCAGATCGACGAATTTGGTATTGGCAACGGGATCAGCTTGTTGATCATGGCCGGTATCCTGGCTCAGATGCCCGGTGCCGCCGCACAACTGTTCCGCGACGCCGACATGCAACTCGCCGGGCTCACCCCCGGACGCATCGGCGTGGAAACGCTGATTGTGCTGACCGTGTTGTTCGTCGCCGTGGTGGTCGGGGTGGTGTTCATCACGTTGGGCCAGCGACGTATCCCCACTCAAAGTGCCAAACATGTGCGTGGGCGTCGAGTTTATGGCGGGACGCGGCAGTACCTGCCGTTGCGGATCAACCAAGCCGGTGTCATGCCCATCATTTTCGCCAGCAGTCTGTTGATGTTGCCCGCCATGATCTTCAACTTCATGGCGAATACCTTCACCGGAACCGCCAATCTCTGGGCCAATTTGTACCAGATTTTTGGGCCCGGCACATCGTTCACGTACAACGCGGTTTACGTGGGCTTGATCTACTTTTTTTGCTACTTTTGGGTAGCCATTACATTCAACCCGAAGGAAATGGCCGAGAATCTGAAAGATTACGGTACCTTTATCCCAGGGTACCGACCTGGCAGAAGGACGGCCGACTACCTGGAGCGGGTGTTGGAGCGAATTACCTACGTCGGCGCTGGCTTTTTGGCCATCGTCGCTATCGTGCCCACGGTGGTTTCCGCCTCGTTGGGCGTCAGTTTTACAGTTGCCAGTTTTTATGGAGGTACGGGGTTGCTGATCGCCGTCAGTGTAGGATTCGATTTGGTGCAGAAGATCGACGCCCACTTGGTGATGCGGAACTATCGAGGTCTGCTGGAATCCTGACCTTCTGCCGATCAGCCCCTTGCGAAGTCAGCCGTTGTCTTCGTATATTAAGCCATTTCCCCGGACCCCCGCAGGAGTTTCGACATGAAAGTTCGATCGAGCGTAAAACGAATCTGCGAGAACTGCAAGGTCGTGCGGCGCAAGGGGCGTGTGTACGTGATCTGCAGCAACCCGCGTCACAAGCAACGTCAGGGCTAGAGTCAGGGCTAAAGCCCGGTATTAGGAGAAACGAAAACATGCCGCGTCTTCTAGGTGTGGACATTCCGAACGACAAGCCGACGCATATCTCGCTCAGGTACCTTTATGGTGTGGGCGACAAGGTCGCGCGCGACCTGTGCCACAAAGCGGGGATCGACCCGCTGCGAAAGGCCCGGGATTTGGCAGACGACGAATTGAGCCGTCTGGCGGCTCTGCTGGAACGGGATTACGTGGTCGAGGGCCCGTTGCGTCGTCAGACGCAGCAGAACGTCAATCGTCTGCGAGACATCCGGTGCTATCGGGGCATCCGGCACCGTCTGGGGTTACCGGTGCGCGGCCAGCGTACGCGGACCAACGCGCGGACGCGAAAGGGACCAAAGAAGACGGTGGCGGGCAAGAAGGGCGTCAAGGATTTGCGTTAATGGATGCAGGGATCGCTTCTCGCGGGGGTGGCATCGATTTTTTGAGGTTTCGACAGGAGTAGCCAGGCTGTGGCAGTCAAGAGCAAGAAACGCCGAATCCGTCGCAATGTGACGGTGGGCATCGCCTTTATCCAGGCGACGTTCAACAATACGACCGTGACCATCACCGACACCAAGGGAGATACGCTGTGCTGGTCTAGTGCCGGGACGTGCGGCTTCAAGGGCAGTCGAAAGAGCACGCCGTTCGCCGGGCAGTGTGCGGCGCAACAGGCGGCAGAAAAGGCGATCAAGTTCGGGGTGAAAGAGGTCGACGTCCGGGTGAAAGGCCCCGGGTCCGGTCGCGAAAGCGCCATCACCGCGTTGCAAGCGGCCGGTTTGACCGTCAAGTCGATCGAGGATTGTACCCCGATTCCCCACAATGGCTGCCGTCCAAGGAAAAAGCGACGCGTATAGACCAGCAGCCCGAGAGCGATTTCCCGAGGAGACAAGAATGCATATTCGCTGGCGTGGACTTGAATTGCCCAGCGCGGTCGTTTGTGACGCGGAGACTCTGTCGACTACCTACGGCAAGTTCGTCGCCGAACCGTTCGAGCGTGGATTTGGCTCGACGATCGGGAACAGCTTGCGACGGATCCTTCTGTCCAGCCTGATGGGCAGCTCGGTGACCCAGATCAAGGTTCGCGGCGCGCAACACGAGTTCTCGACGATCCCCGGTGTGCTGGAGGACGTGACGGACATCGTGTTGAACGTCAAGTCGCTGGTGGTGAAGAACTACAGCGAATCGACGCGGGTCATCACGGTCGAAAAAAATACGACCGGAGTCGTTACGGGGGCGGACGTACAGACCGACGCGGATGTCCAGGTGATCAACACGGATCACGTGCTGGCGACGTTGACCGACGATGTCCCCTTCATGATGGAGATGGTGGTCGAAAACGGACGCGGTTACGTCCCGTCGACCGAGCACAGTCAGGGCGATCACGAGATCGGGATCATCCCCGTCGATGCCGTCTACAGCCCTGTGGTCCGCGTGCGTTATGAGATCGAAGAAACGCGGGTCGGCCAGAAGACAAACTACGACAAACTGACCCTGGAGGTCTGGACCGATGGCTCGATCAGCCCCGAGATGGCGATGGTCGAATCGGCAAAGATCCTCCGCAAACACTTGAACCCGTTTATTCAATACAACGAGCTGGGGCCCCGGATTACGGCACCACCACGTTCCGGATCGGGCACGATGGATGCAGCCTTGGAAGCCAAGCTGAACATGAGCTTGGCGGAGCTGAAGCTGTCGGTGCGTGCCATGAACTGCCTGGAATCGGCGGATATTACCTCGGTGCGCGATCTCGTCCAAAGGACGGAAGATCAACTGTTAGAGGTCCGCAATTTCGGCGACACGACATTGAACGAGGTGAACGAACGGCTGAAGGATCTGGGCATGCACCTGGGGATGCGGTTAACGCCCATGTCCCCAAGTGTCAGTTGATGCCGCTGGAATGATCGAGGAGCCCCTTTTTGTCACACCCCGCTGAGTCGGTTGTCAGGAGCGATCCACGACCGGCCACAGCCAAGATGATTTCACAGGCGATCATGAGACACCGAAAACGAGGCCGACATTTAGGACGTTCTTCCAGCCACCGTAAGGCCATGCTGAAGAACTTGGCGAGCAGTATCTTTCTGACCGAACGGCAGACGGATCCCGATGTGGATGCGTCCGTGCCCAAAGTCAAGGGACGCATTATCACCACGTTGCAAAAGGCCAAGGAAGTGCGCCCGCTGGTGGAGAAGTGCATCACCATCGCCCGCAAGTCGCTGCAGGCCGAGCGAAATGCCGAGCAGTTCGCCACGACTGCCGATCGTGGGAGCGAACGGTGGCGACAGTGGCGTACCAGCGAGCAATGGCTGCAATGGAACAACGCGATCGCGCCGTCGGTGGCCGCACGTCGCCGCGTGCTGCAAATGATCGGCGATAAAGAAGCCATGCGCGTGTTGTTCGAGGAAGTCGCGCCTCGCTTCGAAGATCGCCCAGGCGGCTATACCCGGATCCTGCGGTTGGCCAAACCGCGTCTGGGCGACGCCGGAACTCGAGCGATCCTGGAATTCGTCGGCCAGCATGACCGAGTGCGGCAAGTCAGCGAAAAACCGGCGTTCGACGATACGGAAGAACAAGAAGAGACGGCCGCAGATACCGCGCCGACGGAGGGTTCAGCCGAGGTCGAGGACCAGACCGCTGCGGTGACCGAACCCGAAAACGACGCGGAAGAGCCTCAGACGCAGGCCGAGAGCGACGAACCTCAGGGTGACGAGCCGAAGGCGGACGAGAAGGCGTAGGCTTTCACCGAGTGCGGGCTGGGCCGTCGGTACTGGGATCGGACCATGTCCCCATTCGGAGCAGCAATATGCAATGTCGTCGATTGTTTTCGTCAGTAGCATCTTCCTCGATCCCTCGGCGTCAGTTCCTGGTGGGCAGCCTGGCTGGTTTCGCCTGGGGATGGCATGCCGATCGCCGTTGCATGGGCTGCGAACCGCCGTTTCCCCCGGTCCGCGTTATCACGCGGGGACCCAAGCACCATTGGTTCGCCTATTACGACAAACTGCAATTCGATCCCACCGACCGTTACGTGCTGGGGATGCAGGTGGACTTCGAGCACCGGTCGCCGGTTGCCGAGGATGTCATCAAGATCGGCATGGTCGACTTGCAGGACGGCGATCGGTGGATCGAGCTGGGAGAAAGCACTGCCTGGAACTGGCAACAGGGCTGTATGCTGCAATGGCGACCCGGCACGACGGACGAGATCCTTTGGAACGACCGGGTCGAAGATCGCTTTGTCTGTCACCTCATGAACGTGCGGACAGGGGCAAGACGCACGATCCCGCGGCCTGTCTATTCGGTCAGTCCCGATGGTCGATCCGCAGTGACGACCGACTATCGACGCATCGGAGATGTCCGCCCCGGCTACGGTTATGCCGGTCTGCCCGATCCGCATGCCGACGAACTGGTGCCGGACGAATCGGGCATCGAGCATGTCGATTTGGACACGGGCCAATCGCGATTGATCCTGTCGATCGCTGACATCGCCCGTCGCGGGCAGATCCCCAACCCCGACCCGCAGGCAAAACACTACTTCAATCATTTGCTGTACAGCCCGGACGGATCGCGTTTCATCGCCTTGCATCGCTGGCGTTACCCCAACGGTTCGCGACTCACCCGGCTGGTGACGGCTCGGCCAGACGGCAGCGACGTGCGGATTGTGATCCCCAACGGATACGCATCGCATTTCATCTGGCGCGACCCGCAACACATCCTGGCTCAATCCCGGCACTGGTTGGGCAACGACAACTGGGGAAACTTTTTGTTCGAGGATCGCGAAGGCGGGATTGTGGAAGAGATCGGGCGCGGCGTATTGGACCCCGGTGGCCACATCAGCTACCTGCCTGGGAACCAGTGGATCTTGAACGACACCTACCCCAAGGGTAAAGAGCGTTTGCAAACGCCGCACCTGTTTCATGTCCCCAGTGGCCGCCGGATCGACCTGGGCCACTTTCCTGTGCCGCCCGAGTATCGGGGCGAGTGGCGAGTGGACACGCACCCGCGGTTGAGCAACGATGCTCGCTTTGTCTGCATTGATGCCCCCCACGCCGACCAAGGCCGCCAAATGCACCTGATCGACATCAGCGCGCTGGATCTGGGCCTGGACACCTAAGCTCTGTCAGAAAAGGGGTCTGACCCTTTGGAGGGCACGCTGAAAACTCGGGAAATACGGTGTGCCCGGAGAGGGTCTGACCCCTTTTCTGACAGAGCTTAAAAAAACTCGGCTCGTGCCATTCGGGACCGACACCTTTTCGGGGACGCATTGCCAATCCGTCCTACCAGGGAGTATTATACATTGTTCAGGTGAAGATGCTTAGCAGACGGGAGGTTGACCGCCAAATCTGGTGCCCGAATGCTCGCGAGGGATCGCTGTTTATGGTGGATTAAAAACCCTCTTTTTTAGGTGATTGCAGAAGAAAACCGAAAAAAAAGACCTTTTTCCTGTCCCACTTCAAGAACATTTGGCAGGTAGTAGATAGGGAGCCGGAGTGATGGCGGCCAACCCAAAAGCATCCGAATCGTCCTCTTCCCAGACGCAACTTTTGCTGGAGGCAATTGAGGCTGGTGATCGGGAAGCTTTTCGGCGGCTGTTCGAGCGTTATTCTCCGGCCTTGCGCCAGGCGATTGCGGCTCGGATGGACCGACGATTGCGTCAGCGAGTCGACCCGTCAGACATTCTCCAAGAGACGGAAATGGAGGTCTTCTCGCGGATGGACGAGTACCTGCAGCGTCGGCCGATGCCGCTGGAGCAGTGGTTGCATCAGACCGCCGCGCAGTGCCTGGCCGCGGCGTGGCGACGTCACGTTCAGGCGATTCGGCGATCGGTCGCACGGGAAGAGCGGTTGCCCGACCGATCGTCCATGCTGTTGGTGAAGCGTTTGGTGAAGCGGCCGCCGTCTGGAGTCTTGGAGCATGAAGAAATGGCTCGGCGTTTGGAATCCGTACTCGACCAGCTTTCCGCGTTCGACCGCGAGATCCTTTTTTTTCGAGCTGTGGAGGGGATCTCGAACGACCAGGCTGCCACCCGGCTGGGAGTTAGCCCTGCTGCGGCGAGGAAGCGGTTCACGCGGGCGTTGCTGCGGGCACGTCAAACGCTGGATCAGTTCGGAGAACAGGACAGCGACGAAGGCTGAGCCCACGGCGACGAGTCTGCTAGGGAGGTGGGGTGGTGACGTTTGTGAATCGTGGGGCGGATCTCGGATAGCAACGTCTCGACTTGGTGGGGGATATAAATGAGCACGGACTTCGAGGGCATGTTGGACGAAGTCGTCGAGGAACTGAACGATCGGTTCCACCGCGGCGAGCGGCCCGCGCTCGAGCCCTATCTCGAGCAGTATCCGCAGCTCGCCGATCCGCTGCGGCAGGCTTACGAGATGTTGGCTACCTTCCATCTTCCCAGCGGGTCGGAACCGCAGGTCGTCCAGCCGTCAGACGCGGCGTTGGGACAGTTGGGCGATTTCCGTCTGTTAAGCGAGATTGCTCGGGGCGGAATGGGCATCGTGTACGAGGCCGAGCAGATTTCTTTGGGGCGTCGGGTGGCGCTGAAGACGCTGCCCATGGCGGCGATGCTGGACCCGCGGCAGTTGCAACGTTTCCAAAACGAGGCTCGTGCTGCGGCGATGCTGGACCATCCGCACATCGTCGGCGTGTTTTCGGTCGGCTGCGAGCGCGGCGTGTACTATTACGCGATGCAGTACATCGACGGCCGGACGCTGGCCGAGGTGATCGCCGAGCTTCGGCAGCAGGAGGAAATCGACGCTTCCCTTCCGGGTCGTCCGATCCCCGATCTGAGCGCAAGGACTCGCTGGGTACCCAAACAATCGCCATGGTCGGGGGCGCCTGAATCGACATGTTTGCTCGATGCGGTTGCGTTGCCGAAAGTATCAAACTCGGGCACCGGGGCATGCTCGGACGACGAGCAGACTTCGGCGTTGACCGCCACGCAACCTTCCACCACCCTTCAAAGCCCGACGAATTCGGAAGGTTCGACAGGACGTCGCTTCTGCCAGTCTGTGGCCAAGCTGGGCATCCAGGCGGCTCAAGCTCTCGAGCACGCTCACCAAATGGGCATC
>REEF01000422.1 GCA_007695205.1 Planctomycetaceae bacterium | reverse complement strand
GAACGATTTTTGGCGGCGGGGCGGGGCTTTACCATTCCGATGGCAATGCTGGCCATCGAGAAAGACAAACATGTCTTTTGTGAAAAGCCCGTCGCTGTGGACGGCCCGGGGATACGCAGCGTATTGAAGACCGTGGAACTCGCGCGGCAAAAAGATCTGTCCATCGTCTCGGGACTGTGCTGGCGTTACGACTACGGTGTGCGAGAAACGATGAAGCGGTTGCTGGACGGCGCGATCGGCGACATCGTCGCCATTCACGAGAACTATCTGGCTGGTACGCTGTGGCATCGAGGACGCCAACCGCACTGGAGCGAGATGGAATATCAGATGCGAAATTGGCTCTACTTCACCTGGTTGTCCGGGGATCACAACGTCGAGCAGCACATCCACAGTCTGGACAAAGCGATGTGGCTGATGCGCGATCAGCCGCCTTTGAAATGCATCGGGCTGGGCGGCCGCCAGGTTCGCGTCGAGGAGCAGTGGGGCAACATCTACGACCACTTTGCCGTCGTCTATGAATGGGAATGCGGTACCAAATGCTTCGCGTTCACGCGTCAGATGCGTGGCTGTAAGAACGACGTGGAAGATTATATCCTGGGCAGCCAAGGCCAGGCCCTGGTGTTGCAGAATCGGATCGTGCCCAACGATGGCGAACCGTGGCGTTACGAAGGACCCAAGCCCAGCATGTATGACGTGGAACACGTCGAGTTATTCGAGGGCATCCGCAAGGCGGAGCATCTGAACGACGGTCTGCACATGTCGTACAGCACGCTGGTGGCCATCATGGGCCGCATGGCCTGTTACACGGGGCAGGAAATCACGTGGGAAGCGGCCATGAATTCCCAGGAGGACCTGAGCCCGGAGAAATACGAGTGGGGTGATATCCCGGTGCCCGCTGTGGCCATGCCCGGCATCACACCGTTCGTCTAATTCGAGGGCGGCGCATCCAGCCGAATCTGGCGAAACAGAGGCAGGTGGCGGTAGTAAATCTCCAGAGTACATACCGCCAGCGAAGTCATGTAGACGCGACCGCCTGCCGAAGCATGGTCGCCGCGCGGTTCCCAACTGCCCGCGTGGCGACCGTGTTTTTCCTGGGTATCGACCAAAATGTCCCGCATCCGCAGGTTCCACTGCTCCCAAAGCGGTCCACCGACGTGGTGGAAGACCTGCGTGGCATAATACCAATAGTAAATGTTCGTCGCGCGCGTGCTGGGCAGATGATCGTCAGCTAGCCACTGGACCCCTTCCAACAACGCCCGGTGATCATGGCTCCAGCCCAGGTAGACTCGGCACAACAGCGCTTCGGCCGTCATGACGTGCGTGGGCCGGTTACGCGGTTGATAGGCATATCGAGCGCCGTCTTCGTACTGGACGCTGTCCAGGAAGTGTTCGGCCAGTTCGAACGTCTCCTCCGGAACATGCAATCGAGCCGCGCGAGCGCTCTGCAACGCCATCAACTGCCATCCGATCACGCTGGTGTCTCCACGACGTTCCGGTGGCGATGCTTCGTGGTTCGGCTTGTATCGCCAGCCGCCATCGGGATATTGAGCCGCGACGATGAAATCGATCGATTTCTGAGCCGGTTTGCGTAACTGTTCGTCGCCCGTCATCAAGAAAGCCTCGCTCAACACGATCGCCCCTTGGCCGTGAGCGTACATGCCCGTGTTGCCTCGCGAACCTACTCGCAAATCCCCATCCGGCCCTTGGTTCTCGATCATCCAGCGCAGCCCGCTGGCAACATGCTCGCGATATCGGCCGCTCAAATGCGTCTGGCCGGCCCCAAGGAACGGTAACAGGGCCAGGGAGGTCGCGGCGGAATCGCTGTTGGCTCCCCCGTCCAGTCGCCAGCGACCGTCGGACTGTTGCTCCCGAGCCAACCAACGCAAACCGCGAGCCACCGCCGCCTCGGTCAACGTCGTGCCCCCTTCACGCTCGATCATCTCGACGCGAACCCGAGGATCACGAGCTGCCAAGGCCACACGGGGGCCATCGGGGTTGCTGATCTGCTGCTTGACCTGTTGCAGGTCCGGTAGCGGTTCGACCCAGTCGACCAATCGCAATTCCCTGGCTTCCTGATCCGCTTGGGCCATCGCCTCTCGAGTTTTCGAGTCCTCCAGGTCGACTTTCTCGGGCAGCGGGAGGTCGAACCGAACCTGCTCCGCCGGATCAGGGATCTCCTCTTGTCCGGGCCGACGAAGCTCCCGGCTGACCGTCGCGTTCAGCGTAATGTACTTGCCGTCATCGTCATGAGGAATCGTCAGCAAAGCCAATAAGATCAACAGGATCATGTGGAACACCAGACTGACCAGCCATGCGGGCGTGTCCTTCAGCAGGGCAGCCAGCCATGGTGAGGTGCCACGCCGCTTGCCGAACCGACGGCGAGCCAGATTCTCGGCCGCTGCGACCCGACGCCCAGGCGACGGTTCACCAGGCGACAGTTCACCAGGCGACGGTTCACCAGGCGACGGTTCACCAGCCGACTCGGGTTGATTCGCAGGCGGTACCGGCGGCCCAACGACCGCTTGATCCGTCGTCGACGGCGGCGGTGTCGCGAGAGGCGGTTTGGGCAACGGCGGCGGTGTTGATCGCTCAAGCAACGACTTGGGCGATTCGGATGACGGTGCGATCTGGTCAACCGCCGGTGCCGAGACGGCTTCGGGATCGGCGACCGCCGACGACGAGTGCTTTTCAGCTTGGTGCTGCTGCCATAACCGCCGAGCTTCTCGCTCCTGCTCTTCGGTCAACTCGATGCTGGTCCCGCAGTTCCAGCAATCGGCGACCAACAACCATAACCGGACAGACATCGGAGCATGACAATCCGGACAGGCGCACATCAACACGTCGCCATCCAACCAGATATCACCCGCTTTGTGGGTTTTCGGCTGGTTCGATTGCGGTACAGGAGACGGCAGGATCGGCCGGAAATCCAGGTTGGAGTCCGAGATCAAACCACCGGTTGCCATAAAAACCATCCTGTTCCGACTGAGACTCGATTGCGCCGCCGGATCGGCCGGGGACTTCTCACCGGACGACCAGCGTTATGTTTTCCGCTAGTTTAACGACCTGGACTCGAAATGGGCAAGTAATTCCAGCATTGCCACGCGACGATTCGCGTCACATAATGAATGGTTCTCGGAGAAAAAGGCCCTGAATCTTATCATTTTTCGCGTCGCAAGCCCATGTCCGCTTCCAATTCACCCCACAATCTTGGCCTACACGACACCGTAGCAGCACGACACTTCCGTGCTGTGGCGGACAGTACGTACGACTGGGAGAGCTGGATAGGTAGCGATGGTCAACTGGTCTGGGTAAACCCGGCGGTGGAGCGTCTGACGGGTTATTCGGTTGACGAGTGTCATGCGATGCCCGATTACCCGGGGGGAATCATCCATCCGGACGACCGCGCTCGGGTCGGCATCATCCTCGAAGCGGCTCGCCAGGGTACCAGCGGCAACGATGCAGAGTTTCGCATCGTGCATCGTAACGGCGAGACGAAATGGGCGGCCATCTCGTGGCAGCCGATTTCCACGATCGACGAGGGGCCTCTTGGGTTCCGCACCAGTGTGCGGGACGTCACCGACCGGCGACGTCTACGAGATCAATTACGACTGCATGCCGAGCACTTGGAACAACTGGTCCAAGAGCGGACAGCACGCATCCATCAGTTGGAGCAGCACCGCCGCCAGATGGAGCGTCTGGCCGCGTTGGGGCAACTGGCTGCCGGAGTCGCGCACGAGATCAATAATCCATTGGCCGGTCTGCGCAATGCTTTCGAGTTGATCAAGGAGGACCTGACGCCCCAGCATCCCCACTTCGAATTACTGGGGGCCGTCGATCGGGAAATCGAACGGATCGGTGCGATCGTTCACCAGATGTACCAATTGTACGGACGTTCAATGCAAGCACCGATCGAGTTCGATCTGGAGCGAACGGTGCGGGACGTGGTCAGCTTGTTGACTCGCGTTTCGCGGAAACGTGGCATCACGATCGATGTCGAAACACGCGATCAA
Organism: Planctomycetaceae bacterium; assembly: GCA_007695205.1. Classification (GTDB taxonomy): domain Bacteria; phylum Planctomycetota; class Planctomycetia; order Pirellulales; family Pirellulaceae; genus SKKK01. The sequence goes on along the minus strand of REEF01000422.1, from coordinate 4,831 downwards.
CTGCCCCTCGTCGAACTACCGCAGGGCGAGGTCAAGCAGGTTCTTTACAACCTGATCCTGAACGCTATCCAAGCGTCACCGGATGGTCTACCGGTGCGAGTTTGCATCGTTGCCGACCGCGACGAGGTCCGGGTGGCGGTCCAAGACCGTGGTCCGGGGATCGCTCCGGACGTTCTGCCTCGGGTCTTCGATCCTTTCTTCAGCACCAAGACCCATTCGGAACATGGCGGTATGGGCCTGGGGCTTTCCGTATCTCAAAGCCTGATCGAAGCGTTTGGCGGTAGGATCGAAATCGACAGCAGCACCATTTCGGGCGCTGTTTTTTCCGCCGTCTTCCCGCTTCGGGTCGATCGTTTTCATGGAGGGTCTGCCGATGAAGCCGCAACAACCGAAGATCCTGATCGCTGACGACGAACCGTTGTTCCTGCAGACGACGGGCGAGTTGCTGCGCAAGGACGGGTTCGACTGCCTGTGCGTCGGCGATGCTCATGCCGCGCGCGACGCTCTATCGCGAGAACACTTCGATCTGATTCTGTCCGATTTGAATATGCCGGGTAACGTGTCGCTCGAATTCTTGCGCGAGGGACGAGCCAACTGGCCGGACGTGCCTTTGATTGTCGTGACAGGAGTTCCGTCCCTGCCCTCGGCCGTGGAGAGCCTGCGGTTGGGCATCACCGATTACCTGCTTAAGCCCGTCAGCTACCGTGATTTGTTGGCCAGCATCCGCCGCGCGCTAGGCAAGCGACATGTGGATCGCAGGGATTCGACGCCTGATCGGAACGAGCACCGGGGATCGGCAAGCCGCTTCTCGCAAATCATTGGCCAAAGCCCTCGCATGCTCGAGATCTTCGATCTGATCGATCGGGTCGCGCGTACCGACACGAATATCTTGATCACCGGCGAAAGCGGTACCGGCAAGGAGATCGTTGCCCAAACGATCCATCAACTCAGTCCTCGGGCCGCGCATGCGTTCCAGATCATCGATTGCACGGCGATCCCGGAAACACTGTTCGAATCGATCCTGTTCGGACATGCTCGAGGTGCGTTTACCAACGCGGTTCGCGATGAACCAGGATTGATCCGACAGGCTGATCGGGGAACGGCGTTTTTCGACGAGGTAGGCGAGTTGCCGATGATCTTGCAAGCCAAACTGTTGCGTTTGGTCCAGGATCAGTCGTTCACCCCGGTCGGGAAGTCCGAATCAGTCCGTATCGACACTCGATTCATCTGTGCCACCAACCGCGACTTGGAAGTCGAAGTCAACGCGGGACGTTTTCGACGTGATCTCTTCTACCGATTGGCCGTCTTGCACATCGAGTTGCCGCCGTTGCGCCAGCGCGGTGACGATGTCTTGTTGCTGGCCGAACATTTCCTTACCCAACTCCGGCAACCCGCTCAACCCCAACACACGTTTTCTGAGGAAGTGGTCGATTGTTTTCGTCGCTATTGCTGGCCGGGAAACGTGCGGGAATTGGGCAATGTCGTCGAACGGGCACTCGCCTTGGCCGCCCAGCCTGAGCTGCAGATGACCGACCTGCCGCCCGCCATGCGTCCGGATGCACTGAAAGAGGCCACGCCGTCCGCCGACCGTCGAGCGATATCTCGTAGCGATACTCTCGATCAGACCGAACGGCGTTACCTGATCCACCTGCTGCAGCAGTATCGAGGCAACGTCAGCGAAGCGGCGAAAAAGGCTGGGATGTCCCGTCAAGGCTTCCATAAAATCCTGAAGAAGCACGGCATCTCGGCTGCCCGATACCGCGAGTAGCTCGTCGGTGTGGAAACGCCTGGCGCCACTGTCGCCAATCGGCGACACATGTCACCATCGTGCATGTCTGGCCGAAGCGCGCACGTGGATCGGCAACTCGTCAAAACTTACGATCCTGATCGAACGAACGGGCCAACCGATACCAGCGGACTAGTTGCAACGGATCCCGTGGCATACCGCGTTTGATTTCGAGGGCCTTTGGCACGCAAGATGCAATGATCGTGTCTTGTCCACAGGCAGGCTGGACCGGTAGGGCCCGGTGCAAGCAGCAACCATCTGGTGGCTGTTGCACCGGGCTCATATCCGGTTCGTCCGAGGTAGTTTGATCTCTGGCAGGCACCAAGCATTGACGACGGCTGCCCGCCCACGGAAATCGATGGCAGGAGGCGTCCGATGCACAGCCTGAGTAGGAGCCAGTTGGATGTTCTAGCAGCGCGGCTGGCCGAGGAGGGTTCGGGACGAGTCCAAGAGGTTCGGATCGAACCGAACGAAGATGGCGTGGTCGTCCATTGTCGCAGTCGGCACTACTATGGACTGCAGGTCATTCTTGCTGCCCTGAACGAGTTTGCTCGAAGCGATCAAACCAGTTCCCCATTGTGTTTGCGAGCCGAGATTCACGGCCAACACTTCGATCTTCCCATCGAGCGATGCAACTTGCAGACGGCCGAGGAGCCTAAAGGAAGACCAGCCATGATGATCAGTGAAGAAGGCAAGGACCGAAAAATCGTCGTCACCGAGTCGGATATGCGCCGGCTGAGCCAAATGCTGGCATCCGAGTTTGCCGCTGCGGTGGTTCCTGGCCGATACCTTAATGACCTACGGGCCGAACTTCAGCGCGCCGAGGTCGTCGCGGAAGATCAGGTCCCCGACGATGTCGTGACGATGGACTCGACGGTGATCCTGCGAGACCTGGATACGGGCGAGCAGGAGACGTTTACCCTGGTCTACCCGTCGCGCGCGAACATAGCCAAGGACAGATTGTCGGTGCTCGCACCCGTCGGCACCGCCATCCTGGGCTTTTGCGTGGGCGATGTCGTGCGTTGGGCAGTGCCCGACGGTTATCGGCGATTGCGAATCGAACAGGTCGTGTACCAGCCCGAGCGGGCAGGAGTTCTGCAAGGCTGAACTTTTTTCTGGAGAGTGAATTATGGGATGGAGCCTTGTCGCTGCGGTTTGGATCAGCGTGACAAGTCCGGGAGTACCGATCCCGGGAAACGATCGAGTTCATCAAGAACAGGTGTTCCAGCGTTACTGGGGAACCGAGTTCGTTTGGAGATACGACGATCTGCCTAAAGAGGGTGGTGTGGAAGAGGAGCGGATTCCTTATTCCGGCGACATCTACCTGGATCGTCAAGGCGGCACGCTGAACGTGATGCGGTTATACGATCGGGCCTTTCATGGCGGTCGTATGCTGGCCACCGCTTACGAGCAATGGGATATCGACGCGTATAAACAGCCAACGAATCCGCGGTTGGCTCAAGTATTTCGCAGACGGTCCCCTCGCATGGAAATCCCGAACTGGCACGGGCACTGCAACGGGTGGGCCGCTGCCGCCATCCGACACGCAGAACCCGAGCGCAGCGTCCAACGCAATGGCGTGGTCTTCACCCCAGCGGACATCAAAGGGTTGTTGGCAGAATTGTACATCTACAACGACGTCGTAGATCTCTCGGGATCCAGCCAGAATATCCAAGCCGGATTGCTACACGCGGTCGTTGCCAACTGGATCGGGCGAGGATCTCATGGGTTGGGTATGGAAGCAGACCCCGGTCCGGAGAAATGGAATTATCCAGCTTACGCCTTTGAAAGCACCACGTTACGACGCTCCCCGAACTCCGTCGATGTGCGAATGACCTTGCGTTACGCCAAAGATAGCCAAGGAGAATATCAACAAAGTCCGCGGATCGAACGGCAGAAGCATTTCTCCTATCGGCTGGACTTGAACAGTCGCGGTGAGATCACTGGTGGCGTCTTTCACCGGAATAGCGAACGGATCGACATGCTTTGGATTCCCCTGCACCCCAAGCCGTCCCGCCAACCGGGCAACGAACGGGGCAACCCACACCTGGATGTCGACAAGATTTTGGCGATCTGGCGTGAATCGGTGCCCGAAGAGACTCGCCGCAATTGGCTGATCGTCGATCCTTCACCACAGGACGCGGTGCCAGATGCCGTCGCCAGCGACTCGCTGCTCCCCGTCCAGATCACCGGGGGAATTTCACCTCGTATGGCCCGAGCAGCGGCGCCCTAATCAAAACGATACTGTCGCCGAAGAACAACGCGGGATGGATCATCCGATCTGCCCCGCGTTTTTTTATTGGAAAAAAGGGGTGGGCCCCCTTTGGCGTTCCTGTAGAGATGGAGTTAAAATGGGTTGAGATTGTGAGTGCGGGAGCCGGGCACCTACCTTTCAAAACCTTCGCGGAGACCCTCATGGCAGACGATCTGCTCCAGGCGGTAGAGCAACTGGACGAAAACATGCGCAGCGTCGTGCTGGGCAAACCTGAAGTGGTCAGGATGTGTTTGATCGCGTTGCTCTCTGGCGAGCATGTCCTGTTAGAAGACGTGCCCGGCGTCGGTAAGACGCTGGTGGGCAAAGCCTTGGCAAAAAGCCTGCACGGCGAGTTCTGTCGCCTGCAGTTTACGCCGGATCTACTGCCCAGCGATATCGTGGGAAGCAGCCTGTTCAATTCGAAGACCTCCGAGTTCGAATACAAAGAAGGGCCGATCTTCGCCAATGTCGTGCTGGCCGACGAAATCAATCGCGCGCCGCCCAGGACCCAAAGCGCGTTGCTGGAAGCGATGAGCGATTGTCAGGTATCCGTGGACGGAGTGACCTACCCCTTGCCGCAACCGTTTATCGTCATCGCCACGCAAAATCCTTTCGAATTCGAAGGTACGTACTCGTTGCCCGAGAGCCAATTGGATCGGTTCCTGGTGCGGATCTCGATGGGCTACCCGGATCGGGAAGCCGAACGGCAGGTGCTGACCTCGCATCGGGACGGCGAGCCGGTGAACCTGCTGCAACCGGTGCTGGCCGCTGATAAGGTGGTCGAGGTGCAA